>JAJETY010000003.1 GCA_021268355.1 Candidatus Nitrosopumilus sp.
CGAAAGTCCAGCGAAATGGAGCACACTTATGGTTTGGCCATCACGATTGACATGGTTATGACGTCCATATTACTGGGATTCTTACTCATGTTGAAATATCCTCGAATCAAGCCCTATTATGTTCTGATTTTTGGAGTTTTTCTTGCAATAGTTCTGATTACTATAGGGGTCATTGTTGTCAAAAATCTTTTGAAAAAACCAACACCAATACCACAAACATATGATGATTTTGAAGTTTCATGGACTCCACCCGTAAGAAAAGGTTGGAAAGAACCAGAAAAAGAACAAGTGAGAATAAGACAAGATGGTAAATGTGCCATGTGTCAAAAACCACCACCACGTTGGGAATATGACCACATAGATGGCAATAGAGAGAATAATGATTTGTCTAATTGTCAGGGGTTATGTCCAAACTGTCATTCAGTTAAGACACATGAATCTTAGATTCTAAACACCACTACGCTACAAACACCACTACGCTATTGAAATTTGTTTTTTGTGCCTATCGTTAAAGAGGGGTGTGGGGATTCTTCCCCACTGTAAAACATAATTTTTTAGCTTAAGATTATTACTCTTAAAGAAATTTTAATTCATATGTTTTTTAATAGACTCTAACTTTTCTTCCCCACTTTGCTGTTTGTCTTTTCTTGAATCTATCTTGATTATAACTTCAACTCTATCAATGCCTAAATTATGAACTGTTTCCGTCATCTGTTTTGTGGCGTTGTTGATTATATCCATGTCATCTGATTCTAAAATTGTGCCCATTGGGTTAATCTCGAATTTAAGATTCTCAATATTTTTGATTGATTCTATTGCTTTTGCAATGTAAAAACTTGCACTGGTAGTTTTAGTTGCCATTGGATATATGCTAATTTCCGCATGAATCATTTCTTTTCTCTATTTGTTTAAGATAAAAAAGTTTGAACTACTCAGCAGGTTTTTTCTCTGTCCTTTTAACACTACCTTTTCTACGTCTTGCACCAAAACTTATCAAAACAAGTAAGAATCCGACGCCAATTAACAATCCATACAATAATTGTAAGGCTTGATTTTCATCTTCCGCTACCATCAAGTCAATAAACTCCTCTTCTGTCATTTCCGCATGTCCTGTAGGACCTTCACCTATTGAAATTCCAATAACTACTCCTGCGATAATCATAGCAACACCTCCAACAAAAATTTTCTTATCGATTAGTACCAATTGATATTATTTTGAATCTATCATATATTAGGAAATTGGCTTTCAATATTGTTTATTCCTCCTCTAGGTATAGTTTGAGGGATATTATGCCCTGATCTCCTGAATTAACTATCAATATTCCAGCCGAATCTGCCACTTTACAGGCTCCATTTAGGTATGATTTCTCTAGCCCTAAGCAGTTAATGTCTGAATAATAATCAAAAGTCATTCCAGAATCAACTTTGTATTTTTCATTTTCTGATGGTACAAAGAAAATATCTACCTTCTTTGATTCATTAACTTGTACATTGTATTTGTAAACTGGATCAGCACTAAACGAACAACCTTTTATGAATAATGACTCATCTTGTGGAATTGTAATTAATTGTTCAATTGGTGCAAATTCTGCATCATGTATCATCGGATACATGATATTTGATTTATGGACAGCATGATCTAATCCTACAGTATGCCCTAATTCATGAATCAAAATATTTTTGATAGATTCTGAACTATATGCTCTCCATTTTCCATCACACTCACTGCTACCAAGTCCTACTGTGACATCTGTTTGCCCCACTACATATCCGTCATAACCATTTCTCAATTCTTTTTCCCATGATATTGAAGTAATTCCAAATGATGGAGCATCAACAATTTCAAACTTTACATTTGCTGTATTCTCCCAGAACTCTAAGGCTTCTTTAACCTCAATTGACATATCTTCTGACCATCTTGGAATCTGTTCGATGTAAATTGGATATGTTTTTGAATTATCTACCCTTGCAATCCAATCACTTGGAAGTGTTTTTTCTGGTTTTGCATTATTGTACACAACAACTCCTTGAACCTCATCTATACTGTTGTAGCCTGCATTTTGAATTCCTGTAAATGAATTCTCACCCCTCTTTAACAAGTTAAGTAGAACTCTGTATTCCTCATTTTCTGTTCTAAGTATCTCTATTTCTTCATCATTAACTAGATTCTTTGCTTTGAGATAATTCAATTCAACAATTAATGCATCATTTTGTTTTTGAATATCATTTGATATGGAAGTTATTGGTTGTTTTACTGATTCCTTTGTTGGCAATTGTGCCTGAATTAGTGCAAATTCTGAGTCTTTTTGTTCCTGAATCTGTTTTAGATTATCAATTTGCTCATGTTTTTGTCTGATTTCTGATTGTAACAACTCTACTTGTTTTCTCATTTCTTTGTTCTCAGATTCAATTTCTGATATTGCGATTAATCCATCTGTATTTTGATTTGTAATTGCGTTTACTTTGTTTTCTAGTAATCTGTTTTGATCTCTTAACTTGTTTATTGTATTTTGATAGATATTATTTTCATCTGACAATAACTTGATCATTTGATCATTTTCATCTATTACAGTGTTAAATGAATTCAAAGAGTCCTGTTGGGATTCACTCGTGCTTTTCAAATACATGATTTCGTTTCTATATTGAGAATTTTCTTCTTCAAATAGACTAAGTTGTTTCTGGTAACTAACAATCATTGAATTAAGATAATTAATTATCTCACTGGATTCTTCAATCTCTATCTTCATCAAAGTGATGTTTTCTTGCTGAGTAAGCTTTTCTCCCTGGATCTGTCTTACAATGGTTTCATACTCTGATATGCTTTGTTCATTTACTTGAATCATGTCATTTTTGAGTAGTTGGTTTTCATCTTGTAAAATTTCAATTGTACTTTGATATCTCTCTATCTTAGTGTTCAACTCATTTACTAATTGGTTTAATTTATCAAATTCAGTTTTCATTGAAATTAATGATGTACTTTTTTCAGCATTTACATCTTCTAATTCAAGTATGGTTTCTTTGTATCTTTGATTCTCATCTTCTAACTCTTCTACTATTTTTTGAAACTCTGATAACCTAGAGTTTAATACAGTTGTAAACTCATTTGACTCCTCTGCGTCATTCCTTATTCCTATCAGTGATTTTCTCTGTTCAATATTTGCTAATTCTAATTCTGAAATTTTATTTTCATATTCTTCATTTTGTATTCCTAATTGATTGATTCTATTTTGATTCTGTATGTTTTTATCCTCAAGTGAGCCTATTTTACTCTCATAGTCTTGAATTTGTGAGGCAAATCCTTCCATGGCTAAGTTGGTATTTGCAAGTTTGCTAGTAATTGAAGCAAGTTCAGATTTTTGTTTCTGGTTAAGATTCTCTAATTGATTAATGGCAATAACGTAACCTGCATTTTGATTTTTCAAAATTATCAGATGTTCATCTGTTTGTGTCTTCTCTCCATTAATTTCTTGCATTGATTTTTCAAAAGTTTTTATTTTATTTTCATACTCTATCATTTTTTGTTTTTGAATAAAATTATCGTTTTTCAATTTTGTAATTAATGATTCATAGGATTCTTTATCTTGAATTAGCTCATTTGCACTCATTCTATTCTCTTGATTTTTTTCTTTAAGAATTGTAATTAGTTTTTGTTTGTTTTCATTTTCTATTTTTAATAATTCTATATTGTCTTCATATGATTTCTTTTTCTCATCTAATTTTGTTATTTCATTTTGTAATTTTTTATTTTCTATTTTTAAATTATTTAATTGCTCAATAACATCTGATTTGACTTTCACTAGTCTCTCCTCATTTGATTCTCCTGAGATAGGTAACTCTGGATTTTGAAAGTTTGCCACCCATGCATCAATGTTAGTTGACATCCTCTTGTTTGACTCGCGTAATCTGTCAACTTCTTTTTTTAGTGCTTGATATTCTTCAAATATTGATGACATTGATGTTGGAAATAGTTCTGATTTGTTAATTTCTTGACTCTTTAGAAGAATTCTGTATTCTTCATTTTCGTCTCGTAGTTCTTTTACTTCCTCTTTGATGACTTCAGCTTTTGCTTTTAGGTATTCTACATCCCTTTTCAACTCTTTATCTGTAGTTGATGAAATTTTTACAATTCCTTTTTGGGATAAATAATCAATGGCTCTAACAAATTCTTCATTTGATATTTCTCCATTTGTCCATAACTCCAAAGTCCTCTTTACCCATTCAGGAACTTGTTCAGGTTCTGCATTTACATATGGTGTTCCTGAAATAGTGATAGTTACAACTAATACTAGTAATGTTGTTAACGCTATTTGCGCCAATTCGTCTCGATCTAGGTATGAACTTATGAGTTAAAAACTGGATCATTTGTATTTTGATAATTTGACAATTCTTATGTCTATAAAATTTCTAAAACCCTTCTGGAGGTCTTTGAACAAACACATTACAGATTAGAGCATCTGTTTTTTTGTCTCTGTATTGAACATTACATGAAACAAATTTTCCTTTAAGTGCTCTTTCCAAATCTTCTTTTGTTTTTTCTTCATATTGGGGTTGTTCTGGATTGTCAATCTTACTCATGATAATTTTTTCAACTTTACCGTATACTTCCTGATTGTCTTTTCTAGTATGACTAATCAATAATTCAAATGCATTGTTTGTAAGAATATTAATGACTGCACCACCAATTCCATCTCCCATAACTGCATTTTGTTTTTGTTCTATAATTACTTGATGGCTATACTTAACTCAAAGTTTGGCACAAGATGTTTTTCTTTTGCCATCTCAAACAACTTTCTAATTGATTCTTCCCCTGAATCTCCCATGTTGACAGTTACTTTATTTACATACATTTTTACAAATTTCTCAATCAAATCACGTGGTTTTCCTCTTGAATACTGCATGGCATATTCTAACGCATCATCCAAGTTTTCTAATCCATATTCTATCGAAGATTGCAGATACTTGTCGAACTTATGGATGACATCCATTCCTAAATCTGTCCTCATAACATTAATTCCAAGTGGTACTGGGAGTCCATTTGTTGTCTTGTCCCACCACTCTCCCACATCTAGAATTTTGACATTTCCTTCTTGTTCATATGATAACTGTGTTTCGTGTATTACTAATCCTGCATCAACTTTGCCTGATTTTACAGCCTCAGGAATGTCACTAAAATTCATTTCAACATAATCAAATTTTCCTATCATTAATTGAAGCAGTAAAAACGCTGAAGTCATTTTTCCTGGAATTGCAATTCTACATTTTTTTATTTCTTCAATGGTCATCTGTTTTCTAGCAGTTATAATTGGACCATATCCAATACCGAAACTTCCCCCACTTCGTAATATTGTATATCCTGGGATGTATGCACATGCATGAACTGAAACGGCTGTAACATCTAATTCTGGATTCGTAGCTTTTTGGTTTAATTTTTCAATATCTTCAATCACATGTGTTACTTTGAACTCTGGGGATGGAACTTTTCCTGTAAACATTCCATAAAACATGAATGCATCATCGGAATCAGGAGTATGACCTACTGAAATTTCCATAATTTTCTCCAAAGATGGTCGTAATAAAAATCAAAACATGGTCATGAGAGATTTTCTAATATATGCCAAAAATTAAATCAAATCGATGAATACCATTGATGCATTTGAGAGAGATATTGAATCACAAGTTGATTTTTTAAAATCACTAAAAACACAAAAATCAATTTCAAAATTTCTTCAAAAAAATACTCTCTTTACTGGTAGCGGTGATTCATTAATCTCTTCAATGCTTGCTGAATCATTTTCTGAAGGTTTGGTACGTGCAATGGATCCTTTAGATTTGTACAAGAACAAACATTTAGTAAAATCAAAACAAGTCTACTTTGTTTCAATTTCTGGAAATACTATTACAAACATCAAAGTTGCAAAATTCGCAAAAAAATCAATTGCAATTACATCAAAATCAGATAGCAGATTGGCAAAAGCATCAAGTGATGTGATTCTTCTTAATGCTCCAACCAATCATGTATTTACAGCAGGAAGCATAACATTTTTGGAAAGCGCACTTACTTGCATCTCACTTGTTACTCCTCTCTCTATTCCAAAGGATGGCCTAATATTCAGAAAAGCAAAGTCTGATGCTAAAAAAGCAATAATTTCAAAAAAGATCTATGTTTTAGGCAATCTCTTGACATTTCCTATTGCAATGTTTTGTGCAGCAAAATTCTATGAGGTGATGGGCTATTCTGTCAATTACTCCAAAATTGAACAGTTCTCCCATATGGAATTGTTTTCTATACATCCTGAAGATACTGTGATAATCTTTGAAGAAAAGAATACTCACAATACCCAACTAGTACAAAATCTCAAAAAAATTGGTATTAATGTAATTCATCCTTCCCTGCCATCTGGAAAGATATCTCAAATACTGTATTGTACATTTTTTTCCCAATTTCTCGCATTGAATGAGGCAAAAAAGAAACGAAAAAAAGAATGTCATTTTGTTACTTCACAAAAGATCCGTGATGTAAGTAACCAAATGATCTATTGATCTTTTAGAAGGCTAAGATTTAATAGCTGAATCCTAGGGTTTGCGAATATGGTAAAATTCAAGTCGACAAGTGAAGTTCTGAAAATTATCAAAAATAAGGATAATATCAGAAACTTTGGTGTTATTGCCCACGTTGACCATGGAAAAACCACTATGAGTGATAGTCTTTTAGCTTATTCTGGAATCATCGCACCATCTGCTGCTGGTAAAGCTCTTGCAATGGACTTTGATAAAGAAGAACAACAAAGAGGTATTACAATTTATCAAGCAAATGTTACTTTACTTTTCCAACAAAAAGGCCAAGAATATGTCATTAACATGATTGATACACCTGGACACGTTGACTTTAGTGGTAGAGTAATTCGTAGTCTTAGGGCAATTGATGGTGCAGTAGTTGTTTGTGATGCAGTTGAAGGCATCATGACTCAAACTGAAACTGTAACTAGAATGGCACTTGAAGAGAGAGTTAGACCCGTATTATTCATCAACAAAGTTGATAGACTCATCAAAGAACTCCGTTTAACCCCTGAAAAAATGCAAGCACAACTTGCAGAAGTTGTTTCAAACTTTAACCAATTAGTAGATACCTATGCAGAACCTGAATACAAAGATAAGTGGAAAGTATCTATTCAAGATGCCAGTGTGACATTTGGTTCTGCAAAAGATAGATGGGCCATTAACGTTGATTTGATGAAAGAAAGAGGTATTACATTCAAAGATGTTATTGACGCATATCAAAATGAAAAAGTAGATGATCTAGTTGAAAAGGCACCTTTAGCTGATGCTGTACTAGGAATGGTTGTAAAGCATCACCCAACTCCTGCTCAAGCTGTAAAATATAGAATCCCACAAATTTGGAAAGGTGATTTAGACTCTGATATTGGTAAGGCATTACTTGCATGTAGTGATGATGGTCCTACAATTATGATGATTGTAAACATGGTGTTAGATCCTGCCGCTGGTCCTGTGGCTATTGGAAGATTATTTTCTGGTACAATAAAGGATGGTCAAACAATTAACATCATTGATGCAAAACGAGAAGGTAGAATTCAATCTGTAAACTTTTTCATGGGAAACCAAAGAGAACAAGTAAGTGAACTAGGAGCTGGAAACATTCCTGCACTATTAGGATTAACTGAAGCTAGAGCCGGCAATACCTTGGCATCAATTAAAGACATTCCTGTGTTTGAGGGTGTCAAATATGTCTCAGAACCTGTTGTTCAAGTGGCAATTGAACCAAAACACCCTAAAGATTTGCCTAAACTAGTTGAAGTTCTCAAACAATTAACCATTGAGGATCCAAATCTCATCGTCAAGATTGATGAAGAAAGCGGTGAAACAATTGTAGCTGGAATGGGAGTTTTACACTTGGATGTTGCCACTCACCGTATCCAAGATGCCAAAGTTGAGATTGTAACATCTGAACCTTTGATTAACTACAGGGAAACTGTCAAATCTGGATGTGACCCAATTATGTCAAAATCTCCAAACAGACACAATAAAATTTTCATGAAGGTGGAGCCACTTGAGCCAGCAATTGCAAACATGCTTAGAACTGGCGAAATCAGTGACATGAAAGACAAAAAGGTTGTTGCTGATTTACTTAAAGGTGCTGGATGGGATACAGATACAATCAAGAGAGTTATGAAATTTGATTCTCGTGGCAATGTTCTGATTAACGGAACAAAAGGTGTTCAATTTGTACAAGAATCAACTGATTCAATTAATTCTGGATTTGATGAAGTAATGAAAGAAGGTCCTCTCTGTAAAGAGCAGATGAGAGATTGTAAATTTACATTTACTCACTTTGTCCCTCACGAAGATACTGCACACAGAGGTCTTTCTCAATTAGGTCCTGCTTCACGTAGAGCATGTATGGGTGCATTACTCACTGCTGGAACTGCTGTTTTGGAACCTACTTTAGCTATTGAAGTTCGTGTTCCAACTGATCTTGTTGGCAACGTTGCAACAGTACTTTCAGGAAAACGAGGCAAAGTGCTTGACATGGCACAAAAAGGTGCTTCCAGCATTGTTACGGGTGAGCTTCCTGCTTCTGAAACATTTACTCTTTCTGAAGAGATGAGAGGTCAAACTGCAGGTCGTGCAACATGGAATACTTCATTCAAAGCATGGACAGAAGTTCCAAAATCGATGCTTTCTGCTGCTGTATCTGATATAAGAAAAAGAAAAGGTCTTGCACCTGATCCTCCAAGAGCAGACGAATTCATAGATAAAGAATAAAAATAGAAGCCCCCCCTTTCGTTCCTAGAAAATCCGATTAATCTAGATTATAATGCCGATTATGATTCGTTAGAAATTGGTTTTATTGTGAAATTATAACGAACGTTATGACCTTAGCTGGAAAAAAGAACCACTACAACATCAAATTTCTAAAAGGCTACGGATTTTCAATCAAGGTTAAAGATTCTAAGATTGTTTTGAAGAATTGTTACGATCCTTTTTCAAAACCTGAGATTGAAGAACACTTTGCTAGAACCATGCCCTACGAAAAGATTGTTGTCTCAGGCAAAGGCTACATCTCAACAGAAGCCTTGTCGATTTTATCTGAAAATAACAAGCACGTAATCCTACTTGATACATTTGGCAAGCCTCAAGTCTTCTTGAGTCCTATGATGGATTCACTAACTGCCACTAGATACAGAATGGCTCAGTATGACACCTTTAGAAATGAGACAAAGCGCAAGTATCTAGCGCATCAGATAGTCAAGGCAAAGCAATTCAGTTTTCCAATAATTTCCAAAAACTTGGACAATGTCTAATAATTCCCAAAAATACCCCAAATTTTACCCAAAATGGGGTGATTTTAGGTGTAAAAATTACCCTTTTACACACATATGCGTTGCCAGTGGAAAGATTTTTTTTTTGAAAAATATCATCTAGTTTTTGAAGGATTTTTTAAGTACCTCATTCAAAACTTTTGAATAACTATATGATTTCTTTTCTTTTTCAATCAACTTTGCTTGACGAAGTCGTAACTTTACATCTAGATCTTCATCAATCATTATAGTGACTCTTTTTGCCATATTATATTACTGTGAAATTAAGAATTTAATACTGTCTACTGATTCCAAAAATGGAACTTAAATTATCTCAAGCAAAATATTTCTGTTCGTATCGTCTATCATCTGTTTTTGGTTAAAAATTAATTTTCAGTAAATGCAGTTTAAAAAAATTTATCTAAAAATTAACAACATAATTTTTTTATTAAGATATGATTCAATGACTCACTTTATGAATTCAAAAAGTTAATTTTTGATTTATGGACAACCTTCACAATCTGTTGAAATTATTCCATTAAATTTTGCGTATTGGGTATTGGAATTTGTCAAATCCGCAAGTGTAAGATCTGCATCGGTAAAATCTGCCTGAATTAATATTGAACTAGTCAAAATAATGCCTTCTAGATTGGCACCTCTCAAATTCGCATTAGTTAAATCTGAACCTGCAAGATTGGCAAATTTGATTTCAGAATTTGTAAATATGGAGTTTTTTAGATTAGCCTCAGTCAATTCTATTTTTGACAAAATTGCATCAGAAAAATCAGAATTTGTAATTTTGTTATTTTTCAAGGTTAATCCTGTCAAGTCTGTATGTTTCAAAATTACATTGTCAAAGTCAATTTCATTCATGCGCACTCCGCCAAAGTTAGATTTTGATAAATCTGAATTTGTAACTTTGATCATATCTAAATCTGCATCAGTAAAATCTACATATTTTGCAATTGTGTTGTCAATTACTGCATATCGTAAATCTGCACCCGTCATGTCCGCACCCGTCATATCTGAATCTAAAATTTTTGCAAAGCTTAAATCAACTTCTTGTAGATTAACATCAACAAAATTCACATTTGATATTGTGCTATCTTTTAGGTTGATACCTTCTAATGAAACATCAGAAAATATTACTTTGATTAGGGTTGAATTACTTATAGTTGTGTCTTTGAATAGAGAGTCTGAAAAATTCACATCGATTAGTTTTGCACCCTGGAGGTTAGAATTTTCTAGATTTGAATTTGACAGATTAATTCTTTGCAATGTAACATCCGATAAATCTGCAAATCTCAAATCTGATTCATTAATCTCCATATCCTCTAATAATTCGCCTGCTAGATTACATCCAATCAAATTTGAAAATGGTTTGATTTCACAATTGTTGATGAAACCTATTACCTGTTCTTCAGTGATTTTGACATCTTTGAGAATTGAGTTGGTTATTATTGTATTATCTGTACTTGCTCCTGAAATTATTGAAAATGACAAATCTGCATTACTTAGATCTGCGTTATTCAGATTTACATTAGTCCATATTGAATTAGTCATATCTGCCCCTCTAAAATTTGCCCCCTCTGCATTTGATAGTTCAAAGTTAGAATTTGCTAAATTAGCATCAATAAACAATGAATTTGATATGTTTGAGCGTGCTAAATTGGCGCCTGATAAATTAATTTTATTTAATTTCATATCTGCCAAATTTGATCCCATTAAATTTGCGTTAGACAAATCAGCTTCCTCTAAAATTGCTTCTCTGAAATCTACCTCATCTAATTTTGCATTCTGGAAATTAACTAATCGAAAATTCGTATTCTCAAATTCTGCATTTGACAAATCTGCCCCAGTTAAATCAGCATTATCAAACATAGACCAACTTAAATTACTGTCTTTTAGAATGGCATTTTTCAAATTTGTTTCATCTAATCTAGTTTGAGTGATTTTGCTTTTCAGTAAATTGGCCTCTTCAAGATTTGAATTAGTGAGAATGGAATTTTTTATTGTTATTTCTTTGAGATTAGCATTTGACAAATCTGCATTTGACAAATCAACATTATCAAAAACAACTCCTTCTAAATTTGAATTAGCGAGAATGGCATTTTTCAAAATTGTTCCTTTCATTACTGAGCCTGATAAATCCTGTTTGGATAGGTTTGTGTTGCTAAGATCTGTGTTAGTAAAATCTACATTATGAAATGTTGTCCATGTGAAATCTTTTCCAGACAAGTCCGACCCTGTAAAATCTACATCTATAATTTTGGCACCAACAAAATTTACATTTGATAAATCCAACCCTACAAACGAAACCCCTGCAATTATTTTCTGTTCTTCAGTATTGGTTATCTCTGAGAATTCTTTAGGTTGTTGGTCGATTATAATGATTTCATTTTTGATTAAATATTCCAATGCATTTTTTAATTCTATGTCCGTCATCATGCCTTCAGACCAAAATTTAATGGTCGTCTTTATCCATTCTGGAAAAATTTCTGGATCTGTCTGGGCTAATCCTGGAGTAATTGTACCTGAAATTATTAGTAGGGATATAGCAATTATTATGCCTTGAATCATATTGATCGAGGAATATTCTGGAATTTAAGTTAAAATGGGTTATCACGTGAAATTTTAATCAGGTTCAAATAACTAAATTTCCGAACAAATTCTTCGAACATGACTGACATCATTTTTACACGCTTCATTGATTTTTCTCTGAATCTCTTTTATCTTCTCATTTGACATGCCTTGTGTGCCCATAATCCCATCTGTTTTTTGGCATGATCTAAATCATGCGTAAAATTTTTTTTGATAATTTGACTGAATTTTGCTCATGCTTATCGAAGAAATTTTTTAATAGTCAACCTGTTTATTGTAGGTTGACCTAGTGAAAATGAGTCAAATTGAGCCTAATCTAATCATATGTGAGCGTGAAAGAATATTTTTAGAACAAATTACAAAAAACCCTCTATCTCATCACAATTCTCTATTGAAAATTATTGTACCAAAATTTATGGCAAAAACTACTTTCGAGAAAACACGTGATTCTCTGATTGAAAAAGAGATCATCTATGTTGAATTAAAAAAGAATATGAAATTTTATCGCCTCACAGAAAATTACCTACAAAAAGCCACTCAACACATTGAAAAAACCACTAATGGTTCTTATCATGATCTTAAAATCCAAATTAAAAGATTAGATACAGATTTTCCTCATAAAGACATAGATGAAAAGATAAACACTGCTAATTCAATTTTACGGGGACTGTTACAAACTGATAACGGTTTTACGATTTTAGATTCTATTAAAAATCCAAAAAAAACCCTATATCGAGATGAACATTTAACTATTCAGCAATTAATTTATCGGGTTTATGATGTCATTCAAAATGATAGGGATTCTGAGTTGTTAATTCCAATAATTATCAGTTTTTTGGGGGTCACATTACCAAAAAATACTTTATATCAATAGTGATACTCTAGTTATTTATTCAGGTTAATTTGAGGATATTTTATGGGCTTACTCTACACAAAATTTTATATGGATTTTGATGAAGATGATTGGAATCAAGTTTCAAACGACCCCATAATATTTGAGACAAAAAAAGAAAATATTACTTTAGAGATTGAAGATGCTTCTCATAACTTTTACAAACTTCATTTCAAAAAAGGTGGAAAAATTCAGATGTTTCGAGTAACCGGAAGATTTAGACTTACTTGGAATGATGAAGATATTTTAGATTAAAAAATTATAATAGGCTCTCAAAGAACTATTTTCATGTCTTTAGATGAACAGGTATCTAAAATATTAAAAAACTTTGAAAATGCTACATCCAATGAAATAATTGATGTTTTAAAGCAAATTCAGCCTCAATTTAAGAGTAATTTAACATCTGAATATCTCAATGGAAAAATTCAGAAAATTTTAGAACTTGATGATGAGTCTGAAAAAAAGAAACAATGTAAAGCACTAATTCCATATCTTGATTGGTATTTACAAGGACTTTAAATTTAATCAGAATATTCTTTTATTTTCTTTAATGCGTTTTTTATTGTTCCAACATCATTTTTTGCAATTGATAAATCGCCTACTAATTCTAGAAAATATTCATGGCCTGTATTCTGAGCTTTTTCTATATCTGACTCGTAACACATCAGAGCTTTTTCAAAGAAAGGAATTTCCTCGCTAAGATTTTTTACTGATTGAATGTTGTCAATACTGTTTTTGATTTTTTGAACCACCTCGTCAATTTTTGGAACGGTTTTCACTGCTTGTTGATTTAAAACTGAAGCAAACATTGCGGCTGAATCTTTGAGTTCTGGACTTTTTGCAATTGTTCTTAATCTCTTACGATAATGCTCCAATGATTTTAATATGATTTCATACCCTCCCTCATCTTTAAGAAAGATAGCACCCATCCACACTTTTTCAGTCATTTACAAAAAATCTAATTGAAGAGCTATAATTTAGTTGTCCCAAAAATTATTTTTATAAATTATTTTAGAAAATTAATCTCTTGATTCAAAATTTTCTTGAATTGGCTGCTGGTTTCTACTGATTAGGTATAACAAAATCCCTGCAACTCCAACTCCTATACCTGAGAGACCTACAAAAGTACCGATATTTTTGATTAATCTCAAAATAGGTTCTGTTTGACCAATTTCTATAGAATAAAACATTATCAAACCTGCCACGAACATTCCTCCCCCAATAATGAGCATTGATAAACCAGCACGCATACTATGGATTCAATTTTCTAATTAATAAATCACCTAAAATTTATGCATAAGTGAATTTTTTTAAGAAGTTATTTTTACTAGATTATAAGAAAATTAACAACAGGTTAAGATATGTCCCAATTGACTCTTATAGAAACAATTCAAAATATACAATCATTAATTGATTCGGGTGATGGTGATCCTGGAAGATTATATCATATTTTAGAATGTCTAAAAAACAAAAAACCACTATATCACTCTGATCAAGATTATCTTGAGAAAAAATTAAAATCTTCATTCAGTTTTGAAGAAATAACTGAATCTCAAACTGATAGCGATGTATTACCAAAAATCCAAGAATTAATTGATTCTGGAATGGGTGATGCTGGAAGATTGCAACATATCTATGATATGATTTTAAAAAATAAACCTCTCTACCATTCAGATGTCACTTATCTTGAATCTAAAATTAATAAAACAATAATCCCGAACTCTGAAGATACAAAATCTAAAATCGAACTATATGAAATAGAATCATCTTCACAGACATTTGAAAGCGAACCCGAAATAAAATCCACTCCTAGAGGAACAATGCCCAAAGATTGGGACAACCCTGATTCAGAAGAAATAGAGAAAATTACAAAAGACATTGAAAAGGAGGAGGAAAAAATTCAAAAACAAAGATTAATTTCTAATGAAATTAGTGCACATCGAACAAAATTAACCCAATTAGTATCTCATAGAAAAGAATATGAACAAAAAGTAGCTCAAGAGAAAGAATCGTTAGAGTCACAAATAAAAGAAGAAAGGCAAAAAATTGAAACTCAAACAAAACTTTCTGAAGAAATCATAATCCAAAAAGAAGAACTCGCTAAAGTTAAAAAAGAACGAACCGAAATTATTAAAAAAATCAATTTAGAAAAAACAAAAATTTCTAAAGAACTAGGACATCAAAAAAGACAACTAGTTCAGGCACAGTTAGAACAGGAAAAAATAGAAAAACAAATTGAAACTGAGCAAGATTTACTTGCAAAAATGATTGAAGAACAAAAAACACGCCTATTTGAACAGGCCTCTATTGCAAATGAAATCAAATCAAAACAGAATGATTTGGAGAAAACAAAGAAGGATTATGAGATAATTGTCTCTCAAGTTAAAGAAGAGAAAGAAAGATTTGCAGAATCTGAAAAATTAAAGAATTTGATAAAATCTCAGGAATCTGATTTAATTAAATCGAAAGAAGAGCGCCTCAACTTGATAAACGTGATTTCCAAAGAGAAAGAGGTGATAGACAAAAAAACAAAGGAGGAAAAAGAGCGACTTAAATCTCAAGAAACCCTCATGAAACAACTAAAAAAAGAGCAAAAAATCTACGAATCACTCAAAAAGAAAAGGGAAAAAACCGAGGAACAAATTAGAGTTAAAAATCAAAAACTTAAAGAAAAACAACAGAAACTAAAACAAGAAATATCTGAAAAAGATAAGAAACTAAAATCATTAGGTTCAAAAATTACAATTGGTAAAAAATCCGTAAAAAATACTACAAAAAATACTACAAAAAATACTACAAAAAATACTACAAAAAATACTAAGAAGAAATCATCTTAACTTTAAGGTGATCTCTTCACCATTTCCAATTGATGAAGTTATAGTTTTAAGATTTTCATTTGCTTGAATATGTCTAGATAATTTTATCATGTCTTGCTTATATTTTTCAGGATACAGCATATTATCTGTGATGATTAATCCACCTATTGATACCATGGGTAAAATCATGTCAAAATATTCAATTACATTTTCCTTATCTGCATCAATTAGTACAAAATCAAAGAATTCTTTGTATTTTTCTTCCAAACTCAATTCTCTAAGAATCTGTATGGCCAACCCCTCTCTAATTGATATTTTATCTAAAACCTCCGCATCCTGAAAATTCTTTATTGCCCTTTCAATCTTTTTAGGATTTTGTTCAATTGTTATTATACTCCCTCCATTTTCATTAATTGCTTCGGCACACCATATAGTAGAATATCCTACAGACATTCCAACTTCAAGTAAATTTTTTGCATTTTTTAAGCGTATTAGCATATTGAGTAATTCACCTGTTTCTTTTGTAATTGCTAACATTCTCTCATCTCCGGGAACATCAGCCTGTCTTGATTTTTCTAATATCGATTGTTTTTCTAATCGTTCCAATACCTCAAAAATTTTACTCATTTTTTCTGTATTTTTAAATAATTTTGTCCTTGTATTAGTATTCTAAGATCATGCTTTTTTATTATTAGATTATATTTACCCATCATTTTTTGTTAATCATGGCAGGAAAAACAATCGATCTGCTTGAAGTCGTTCAAAAAATCATTAATCTAGATTCTAAAATGAGATTTGCCGCAATAATTGATTCTAAAGGTAACATTAGAGAGGCCATAATGAAAACTGGTAAAACTAATCTTAAATCTCAAAAGGAAGAGGAACATTTCTGCAAACAAGTTGCACAAAGACGTGCTATGAGAAAAGAATTTGACAGATCTCTTGGTAAAGTTCGCTATGTGCATGTTGAAAGAGAAAAAGTATCTCAAATGGTTGTATATGCAAAAAGAAATATCATCTATTTTACAATGGAACCTGAAATGCCAATTAACACAAAAATTAGATTAATTACAAAAATCAAGAAACTTACTGCTGGCCTTTAGAAGAATTTCTAAAATAACAAATTAGTTGATATCATGACTTTTCCCAAATATCTTGGTGATTCAAAGATGTTTGAATATGATAAACATTACAGAGATTGCCAACAGTTTGATAAACCGTTCATTAAAGCAAAAATCAATCCTCAACATGGAAATTATTTTGTTCAAATAGATTTGATGCCATGTGATTTCAAGTTCTCAAAAAATGATGAAAAAAAATTAGAAAAAATGATACAAAATGAAAATGACTATCTAAAGTTAAATTCTGAGCCTGAATTGAATGGTTTTAGCATTACTTCTGAACTTGCATGGTTTGATGGCGTATCTGCTAATAATTTGGATTCTTTTTGTAACTTCCTTTATGATTTAACTCAGTCTTAAAATCTAATTAAATTTTTTAAAATTTTATCGATTACTTTCAACTCTTGTCTTCTTTCTTTAATTGTGGTCTCATTCCATTTTTTTGCAAATTCTGATTTTTGGTCAAGTTTCTCTAATTCTTGAATGTACTTTACAAGATGAATTTTGTAGTCATGTAGCAAATCCAAATGCTTGTTATGGTTATTCTCTGTTGGAGTTGTCATCTTTAATCATCTGTAATATCTGGGAACATTTCTTTAATTCTTAACTTGTCTTTTTCCATGGCTTCAATTCTCTTTTCAAGATGATTTTTAATTACTGGATTTGTTTCCAGTTTTTCTTCATCACGTATATCTGATATTGTTTTTGTCAATGAATCATAATATTTGATATGGTTCTTTCTTGATTCCTCTGATCTGTCTTCATCTTTAACGTCCACAATATAATTAGAATTTTCTAAAATAAGTATTTGATGTTTTTATATTATTTGTTATTTGGATGTGCAACATTTTCTCAAAAAAATCAAATATATTTTTAGATTTTTTTAAGTTTCTATTTTTATATCGTCAATTATCATAATCCATAATATTGGATACAAGATATGATGATTATTGATTTTCTTGTGATCATTTGATAGTATAGAGAGAATTAGGCAGTTTTAGGATATGTGGGGAGAGAGCCTAGAATTGAAAATATCCTGACACTGGAAAATAAATCAATTAAAAGATTAATTCAATTTCAACTTAGAAAAATCCACTTTAACTGACTTCAAAATTTAAAAAATTTTTAACCTCATCTGATTGGTTTCTGTATATTTTCATAAAATTACATGTTAAATTTGAAAATACACGTCAAAAATTAAAAACCTACTATGGATACAACCATAAATTCTATAGAAAAATTCTACACTAATATTGAAATAAAATTAAGTTTCTTTAATGAAAATTCTTGTAGATGAAAATCTTGACGGAATGGATGAGCGTCTAAAAGAACACGGATACGATGCATTAAGTGTTCGTAAATTGAACATGGCTGGAGAGAAACTCGGTTCAGATTTTTCAGTGATTCAATATGCTCAAAAGAATGATTTGATTATTGTAACTAAAGATAAAGAATATCGTAAAGCAAGCGAAGAAAATGACTTTCCATTGATTCTTCTTGATGATGAAGAAATACTAAAAGTTATCATAGAAAAACTAAAAAATTTTTAATTAATATTTTTAGAATTTATGTGAGATATTCGTAAATTTGATAAAATTTCATTGAGAAACACATCTTCCGGCTGATGTGAAATAGTGGACATAATTGCTTGCCAACAATCATCAATTTTTCTATTGATCTGTGGAAACATTTTGTCTTTTCTAAATGTTGGATAAAATGAAAGTAATTTCATTATTCCATCTGTGGATTGAACAATTTGTATAAAATGAATTATTGACATTAGTCTTTGATTGAATGAATGATTTTCCATTTTACTGATATCTTCAAAGCTTTCAATCTCTTCAAAAATAATTTTCACTTCCGAATGCAAATTTTTTAATTGATTATTTACTGATTCGTAGAGATTTACTAATTCATACTCTATATGTGATCTACTATGAACTCTTTTTTCAATATCTCCAGATTGCACAAGTGCACTAATTTCTCTGTAGACTGTTTTTTCATTTCCTACCTTTTCCATGACTCTTTTTGCTAGTTCACCGGCTCTAATCTTTCCATTTTCGTTAAGTATCCTAATAATCTCAATTCTGATAATCTCTGAATTTTTATCCAATTTTTTCTCCTATTTTTGATATTTTTCTATAACTTTACTCTGCCCCATCACACTAATCTCTTTTGCCAATTCTTGTAGGATTTCTATCCCTTTTTTGATTGGTTCTTTTGATATCTGTTTATTTTCTAATTTCTGTTTCAAGACTAATTTTTCATTATTTACAAAACTGATCAAAGAAACATCTTTCCCCATGTTTAGATTTATAAAAAAATCTACATATTCTGCAGCACTATCAATGCCCATACTGAATATCCCTTTAAGGGGTATTTGTTTGGAACACTCAAAACTAGATTAAAATAATTTCAAAACTATGCACATGTATGGATAAATGCGATAGACGTGTTCGTGCATATAAAAACGGAAAAACACTTGATGAGTGTAAAGAACTTGCAGAATCACTTAATCCCAATTTTAAGGATCAAATTGAACAAAATGGTAGGATTCTCTGGTCTCAAATTCTTGAACAAGTTGATCATGATGAATTAATTTACAAATTTACTCTCAAATTCTTGAGACGTGATGGATATGATATAGGCAACTGGAAACGACCTCATGTACAAAAATTCAATCATTGGTTTACATAAAAATTTGAATTAAATTTTGCAACTACCATCTGGATTACGTAATTTTTTTGCCATAATGTATGGTGTTACCACAAGTATTGGAATTGAGACTGCAATTAGCAATGTCTGTAATTGTGCTAACGCAAGAGATATTGCTATTCCACTAGCAGTTCCAATAAATAAAGAGAAAAATGTCCCTGCACATGTTGGGCATGCAATAAAAGCCCCCACAATCGCTCCCATTCCACTCATTCCACTTCCTTTTTTGGAAAATGTATATGCACTTACTGCAAGTGATGTATTTAGTGCAACTAGATATGATACGATAATTTGCAATACTAAATTGATTGGAATTATTTGTAATCCCACGTGCTCACTAAGGTATATTATTATTTTTGGCATATATCCTAATTCTCCACAACATGGTGCAACAAATCCTGAAGGAATCTTTGCACCATAGTGTATTGAAAAAGTTACTTCGGGCTGATACACAAGTGTTCCTGATACTAATGCAAAGAAGATTCCATAGCCTACAAATATTGCAACAAAAATTTTCCTAGATTTTTTATTCCAGGTTACTAAAGCAATGATTGTGGAAAGGTCTTTTTTGTTTTCTTCTATCTTGCCTTTGTGATATCTATACATGCCAAGAGCAATCGCTCCAAAAGATGCAACCAACGCAATGTAAAATATGTAAGCTATTCTTTGAATTGATTCTATAGCACTGGGTGTGAGTAGTTCTGAATCCTGATACCTAGCATAAATTATGAATAGTAATGCAATTGCTACAAAACCTAAAACAATTAGTTTTTTCCCTTTACTAATTGAATTTGATTTCTCCATTATCTCTCTTTTTTTGCATGAGATTAAATTCTATTCTAACTTAACCTAGGTACAAAAATGTATATGATTGCAATTATCTCTAACCTTCCAAAGATCATCAAGAATCCTAAAACAATTTTTGTTGCTGGGTCTGTATCTGAATCAATTACTCCTGCTGATAACCCTCCTGTTGTTATCACTCCTGCAGCCTCAAAAAATGCATCTTGATAAGGGACTTGTTCAGTCTCTGCAAGATGTAATCCTGTAATTGCTGAAATTACTGGAAATAATGCCAAAATTATCAAGGTTGATGTAAGTTCCTTTTTTGTCTGAGTTGAAAGTTCCTTTCTCTTCACACTGTTAAAAAATGATCTACAATTTTTCAGATGGAATAATCTGAAAATTTTTAGCCCTCCAGCTGTTGAAAAACCACACCCTCCAATAAACATCAGGACAATTAAGATGGCGTGAGCAATTCCACTTAGTCCTGCTAAACTTTGGAGTTGAAGTCCAGCAGTTGTACTTGCAGAAACAGAATAAAATGCACTTTCTAATGGTTCTAACCCACTAATACTAATGAATAATGCGGTAGCTCCACCTAAAACTGCAAAGTAGGTTAGCACTTCTTTTCCTAATTTTGGTGCAAGGAATTTTTTTCTTACAAATGCATAATGGAAAGTAAAAGGTAATGCTCCGAGAATCATCGCTCCCATTAAAATCACTTCTTCTTGCCACCCCAAATTCTCAATAATAGTTGATGATGGCACAAACCCTCCCGTAGCAAGTGTGCTCATTGCCAATGAAAAATCATCTAATAGATTCTCTTGACCAAAGAAGTATAACAGCATTGCAACAATTACAATGTATACTGCAAAGATTACTGTAATTGTTGAAAATAATTCCTTCATGTGAAGCGTTCTTCCAGAAATAAAACCACGCATTGATTGCAATTTTGATTCTGGATAAAATGCAGTAATTACGAGGTAAATGAAACTCATTCCACCTACAAGTTGTGTATAACTTCGATAGAACGTAAAACTCTGTGTTAGTTCTTCCTCGGGTGTGTTAAACAGAGATATTCCTCCCGTTGTGAAACCTGCAGCACTTGAAAAGAATGCATTTCCAAATACCTCCACATTAGTTTCTTCACAAGGAAATACGTAGAGATATGGTACTGTTCCAAACAATGATAGCAAAAACAGGCTTGAAAAAACTAGAATTGACGCTTGTTGTAGATTTAGACTAGATTTTTCTCCATATGAATTCAAAAAGAATCCTGTGACCAACAGCAGAACTGTGGTAAGATAGATTCCTGTAGCAGTAAGTGTGTCTTCTAAAATTGTTGAAACAATAGCTGGTACCAACAACAAAACCCCTGCAAATTGTAACACAAATCCAAGGTTTCCTAAAACTGCCTTTACTGGAGGACTCAGTAATCTGGGCTCGGACGCTGTAGCATCTCTTATGACATTTGCAATTGTTGTTTGGAATACCATTCCAACTACATCATTCTTTTTTGATAAAACCGGTAATTTTCTAATTTTATTGTCTCTCATTTTATGTAGTGCATCTTGCAATGTTGATTTTTCGTTAATTGTAACTAGAGGTGTTGTCATGATGTCTTTCAATTTTGTAGCTTCTGCATACACTGTAACATCACTTACTTTACTGAGAATGTCTTCATCTGTAACAATTCCTACTGGTATTCTGTTTTCATCTGTTACGATAATGTCATCTGTTTCATAATGACGTAACATTCTAGCAGCTTCTCTTGTTAGTGTGTTCTGACTAAGTATCAAAACATCCTTGTCCATGTATTCTGTAACTGATTTATTTAGAACGTATGAAACTGCACGCTCTGGATTTGTCGACATTAAGCTACCCTTAGTTAGGGATTTTAAATAATTTGGGGTTACGCTACACTTTTGATCGTCTAAAATTTTTTTACCTTGTTAAAATGATCATCTTTGATCTCTCAAAACTTGCTATCTTTATAAGCACTGGGCGTGAAGATTATGCGTACAATGGATATCAATCAAGCACAAGAGCCTGATTATGAATCGGTAAAAATCGATTATGTTGGATTCGTGGACCCTTATGCTGTTGAAGGCATGGTCATTTTGAAATCTGATAATGGAAAAGAATTTCACATGAGAGCATTTTCTGGCGAAGTTGCCAAACACATTTCAAGCTTTGGCGATGACAAAGTTGGAGATGTAGCCCCCTCAATTTACAAAATGATTGAAGATATTTGTGAAGAAAATGAACTTGTTCTAGTCAAAGTAAAAATCTATGAGAGTGGAGAGGTTTTACGTGCAAATCTATATTTTACTGGGAAAAAAGATCTTGTTTTAAGAAATTATCGGGCATCAGATGCTATGGCATTGGCTGCCTATTACAACATTCCAATTCTTGTAAGAAAAACACTATTGAAAGAAAGTATGGAAGCTGAGACATGAAATTAGAACAGTTTTTGTCCTAGTATGTTTTTTATTTTATAATGAATGAACAGGAACAATTAATGGATAATCTACTAAACGTGGATCTTGAAATAATTGACGTTGTACGAGAACTCCATCAAGGAAATTGGGAGTCTGATTCTCACAGAAAACAAGTTGGAGACTTGCTAAAAATTCGTGACGAGATGGTTCAAAAATTAATGACTGCAAATGAAAGTAATCATCAATGTGATTGTGGTCATGATCATAATCACGAGTAATAACTTTCAAAGAAATTTTCTGGAAATTTCTTCTTAATTTTTTCAAGTTCTTCTTGAAATTTTTCTATTCTTAAATCTATGTTGATATCTTTTTCTTGGGAATCTTCTTTTTGTTTTTGCAAAACTTTAATCTGATTTGAAATGGTTCTATACATAATAGAATACTCTGGAAATTTTTCAGGTAATTCTCCCATTAGCTAGATTAAATATACAACTTACTAATACTCGTTATGAAGTTTGGAGTAATTTTTGCACTTTTGATTACAGTGAGTAGCGGATTAGCTTTTGCCGAACCTGTATCAACTCAAATTCCATCTACTGAAAAAACCCATTATGTTGATGAACAAATAATGATTATGGCCGATATTTCAAATAATCAAGATATTCCGCAAAACTTTGCTTATCTGACTCAAGTAAAAAATGAACAAGATATTGTAATTTCTCTATCTTGGTTAACTGGCTCTCTATCTCCTAGACAATCATTTTCTCCCGCACAGTCCTGGACTCCTGTTGAAACAGGAACCTTTCAAATTCAAGTTTTTGTTTGGGAAAGTATTGACAACCCCGAAGCTTTGTCACCTCCACTTTCTATGATTGTAAATGTACAACTAAGAAGTACTTGATTCTAATCATGCTTCATAATTCGGCAAACTCATCATCTTTCAGTGATAGCTTAGTCGTGGTTAATCATCAGCAGATCGTATTGGCGATTCACAGTATATTATTTTTGACGTATCAGAACCTTTTTGAAACTTGAAATTGTTTTGAAAACATGGTTAATTTTGAGAAAGTCTACAAAAAAGTCGCGTTAGCTGTTATTGAGAGATGTCATGGTGGTATTAGAATTAAAAAACATGGGCGAATTATTCAGGTTTACGATCCAAAACGTCACATGTGGAGTGATGGTTTGGTTGGATTGGTTATCAAAGAAGAGTGTAAACTTGCTAATCTAAGAGACTGGGAAGTATCTAATGTCAGGACCCATATCATTGAAGAACTTCTCTCAAAATCTGATGACTAGTACGTGACCTTTCTAATCAAATGTGGCTCTTTTAGCATTATTGTGTCGTCTTTTCTAGAAGATAATTCTACGTGCCTTAGATTTAGATTTGTTATGATAATTAATGCTTCACATCTACTACATAGAATCGTTTTTCCATCTGATCTTTCTTCTCTAACAACATCGTACTCTAACCTGTCTTCTTTTCCACATGTTGGACAAAGCCTGGGTAATTTCCCAATTGTGATGATCTCTTTTACAAAGATGGTTCTTCCCATGTTGAATTATTTCTTATTTGCTCAAAAAAGAGTTTGTATTGTTAATTGGCTTCAGCAATTCCATTTTGAGCGTCAAACCGTTTAATCACTCAAAGTTAGAATGAATGGTATTCAGTTTATTTCCAATCTAACCAATTAACAAAATATGTTGGTTAATTTTCAAAATATGTTTTGTTGTTAAAACCAGAACTAAATATTTACAATATTTATAGATAATTTATGTAATTTTTTATACAAAATTTTAAATAGTAAAATTTCCTATACTATATGATGTCGTTAGTTCAAAAATCTAACGAATAAACTGCGTAGCCCCGCAGAACGATAAAGGCAATCAAACGTTTTGACGTTTGACCATGAGAGGGAATCTCTCAATGTTCTGCAGTTATGGGGTTGCGCCTTTTAATTTTCATAGTTACTTTAAAGAGATATTTTTCTTAGGTAACTATTTCATCTAATCTGCCTTCTTCTTGTGCACGTTTAATCTCCATGGCAATTCTTCTTCCTACTCCAAATGTTTGACCGTATTGGTATTTTGTATATGGACTGGTAGTTGCAACAATCGGGTTTCCTGGAACTCGCAATGAAACATCATATACAATTAATTCCAAATCTTTTGTAATGACACTTTGAAGAGAAAATGGTCCTATAATTCCTGGTGAATATTCCCTTTTTACTGCGTTCACAAATTTGTCTCCCATCTTGAGAACTTTTTCTAATAAGGATTCTCTGATGCTTGCTGGTGTATGACCTACTTCAATATTTTGTAAATCTATATCAATGTCTAGTTGTTGTTTTGCAGGCAATGCATTAAAGTCCATTAGGTTTGTTTGAAGCCTTCTTTCGATTCCAATAAAGTCAACTTGGTCTGAAATTGGAGTATGGAAGAAATTGAAATTCATGTAAGTTCCAATCGCCAATTCTTCGATACTGGCTTTTTCAAGATCTTTTCTTGCAATTACTCCTTGTTTTATTTTTTCTTCCGATTTTTCAACATAATCTTTGTAGGATGAAACTGTGAAAAATGCCCTTTCAAGAGGTCTGTTCTTTTCTTGAACCTTGACAATACTGGGTTTGTTGATTCTTTTTGGATCTTTGAATAATTTAGGAAATTTTATTCTCGCTTTTTCCAAAAGATAATACTGGCCTTTCTTCGCTGTCCTTTCTTCAGCTTGGAATAATTTCCTATTACCAAAAATTGGCACTTTGAAAGAATTCTCAATAGTCTTGTATCCTAAATATACTGTAAGAGAACGATGTGGCACAATGATTGTATTTGAATCTCTTAATTCCTTTTGAATTTTGGCTGATGCCATATCTTTGAATTTATCTAAAACTGTGATTTGGTCTGCAATTCTGTTAAATCTCTGATATGGACCTTCTCTGCCTTTTTGACAAAACACCCTAGTTTGAAAGTCCTCATCTTTTGCACCATCCATTATCTCAAGTGCAGAATGACTTCCAAGAACTCCAATTTTTACATCTGAATAATCATTAACAATTTTCTTGATCTCAGAACTTTTAATCACACATCTCATTAAAATTAGGATCTAATATAGCTAATTTTCATTTTCAGGATCGCTTTAGAGCATAAGATTTTTTTTGAATTGTATGGTGACTCTAGTTGTGCTTTATAATTTTGAACTGCAAATGGCTGGAATCATTCTATTAACTGCCATGACTCTTGGAGGAATCAGCATTTGGATTAAAAGAAGAAAAGAGAGAAAAGAACTTGAAAAATCTTTCAATAATGACGAGCCTACTATCTAGTGCTAAAAACACCATTTCATCTAATAGATAAAATAGCCTGAATGAAAATTCAATTTATTGAAACTGATTATAGGAATTACTGGAAGTACTGGAGTAATATACGGAATACGTATGCTAGAGACTTTGAAAAAACTTAACATCGAAACTCATTTGATTATGTCTGAGTGGGGAGCAAAATGCATTCCTATGGAAACTGAATTCACCGTAGATTATGTAAAATCTCTTGCTACCCAAGTCTCAGACGAAAAAAACATGGCTGCAAGTATTTCAAGTGGAACTCATAGAATTGATGGAATGATTGTTGCTCCATGTAGCATGAAAACATTGGCTGCAATAGCAAATGGGTATGATGATACCCTTGTAGCACGAGCAGCTGGGGTTTCAATAAAGGAATCACGTAAACTAATTTTGATGGTACGAGAAACACCTTTGTCTGCAATTCACTTGGAAAATATGTTGAAACTATCTAGATTAGGAATTATTATTTTACCTCCCGTCACGGAATTTTATACCAAACCTAAATCCATTGATGATATTGTCAATCATGGTGTTGGAAAATGTCTTGATCAATTTGACATTGATCATAATTTATACCCTAGATGGGGAACCTCCTAAATCAATTGCCAAAATTTTCTTTTGAAAAAACTAGTAATGCAAATAGAAACATCATCTATGAGACTTTTTCAGATTATGAGAATTATCAAAAAATTTGCCCAAAATTTTTCCCATCTGTAAGAATTCGTTCTGTTAGAGATAACGTAGCTGTTGTTGAAGAACATTTGATTTTAGGTGATGATGAGCTTGTCATAATGGCTAAACATGTAACTAATAGACCCGTACTGCACGAGGTCTTTGTAATTGGAGGGGATGCAAAAGGCTCTCACATACAAGAACAATTCATAGAAATGGACAATGGTACAAAAATATTGATTGATGTAGATTTAAAATTAAAAGGAAAAATGAAACTTGGTAGTGTTTTTTCGAAAAATAGATACCAATTAAGTTATGAAGAGATTCTAGATAATTTGATAAAAATTGCAGAGAATTAGTCCGATTTTGCTTCTTTATCTTTGAATTCTTTCAATTCTTTTTCACCTTCAATCTTTCCCTTTTCAAATTCACCTTTGGCCTTTCCGAAGGTTTTAGCAAGCTCAGGAATTTTTTTAGCACCAAAAATCAATACGCCAATAACTACAACCAAGACGATGATTTCTGTACTTCCAAGCATTATCCACTATTCTTTGATTTCAGATTTAAGTGTTCGACTTTTTTCTCTCCTTATGCTCGATGAATATCATGCCTGTAGCATACAATGCAATCATTGGACCTGCTACAAACATCATTGTGACTCCTGTTCCATCTGGAGTGATCACTGCCCCAAAGATAATTATGATTACTATGGCATAACGGATATTCTTTCTCCAAAAATCTACATCTACCATACCTGATGCTGCTATTGCATACATTACAAGTGGAAGCTGAAATGAAAAACCAAATGCTAGCAAAAATTGTAAAACAAATGTCACAAACTCCATTACATTTAGAAAAGTGACTAAACCTGCACCTTCTCCATATCTGTACAAAAATTCTAACATGTATGGAATGACAACATTGTATGAAAACACACAACCTGCAATAAACAATCCTAATGCTGGCAATGAAATGTTTCTACTAACATTGATTTCATTTTCTTTCAATGCTGGCTTGATAAATCCTACAAGTTCTTTTATGATGACTGGCATTCCTATTACCACTCCCACCAATGCTGCAACATACATTTGAGCAAAGAATGCTTGTCCTGGGGCTGTTTGAATTAATTGTACGCTTTCTGGAACCAAATTAATTCGCATATGATTTGTGATTTGAGCTGCAATATTCTGAAGTGGTTCTAATGTAGGATAATACAAAGTAGATTCATTGATCTGAAATGGCTCTGCATGAAACATTAACAGAAATGCGGAAATCCCTCCAATAACAAGAACAATACGTACTAATCTTTTTCTTAATTCTTCAAGATGCTGATTAATACCTTCAAATTCGGACATCTGATGTCTTTGATTCTAAACTATATCAATTATGTGGGGATTGGTAGTAACTTTGCTTCTGGTAGTCCTGCTTCTTTTAGGGCTTCAGCAGTAATTCCTTCAAATTCTAATGATATTATGGCTTTTGTGTTAAATTTGGATTCCATTTCTTTTGCTAATTCTGAAATGTCTTTTGCAGCGTAGATTTCTTTTGAATCTTTTAGGAATATTCTCTCCCCTTTTTCCATCTCTTTACCATTGTATTTCCCTTGTAAGAACTTGGTAATTTCTGGCAATTCTTTTCTATCTATATTATTGTGAAAATAACAGATTCCTTTAACTGATTCATAGTCATATGCTGTTCCATTTCTATACATGAAAACACCGATAAAATGTGCCTCATCTTCTGGCTCTCTCACACATTTTATTTCCCAATTCAATAAATTGCTCTCATCGTATGTGTATCCTCCTAATTCATCTGATGTAATTTTCCAATACCTCATTCTGCCCTTTGCCATGATAAAATATTGAGAATTATTCTGATATAAATTCCATCTCTATGTGACTACAAATTTCTGTCTTCTTTTATACTAAATCAAGGTAATTGCGATATGGTATCTAGAATTACAGTAGTGTTAAGTCCATCAAATATTGAAAAACTTTGAAACATTCAAGCAAAGATGATTAAGACAACAACAAATTCTGTTAGCTTTTCACATGTCCTAAATCTGGTAGTATCTGAGGGCTTGAAAAAATTCAAGACAAGAGAAAAAATAAAAATTATTCAATGATTAACTTTATTTCTAATTATATGCAATCTCCAGAAAATCCATTGTATCCAATAGAAATTGACGATTATCCTAAACTCTTCGATTATGTGCTGACTGCCGATGGCCTGGTTTTCTTTCAATCTTTGAAACGAAATTATGTTTTAGGAAAAGAAATGACACAAGATGAATACAACAAACTTCGTTTGTTGTATGTGTACTATGCAACTGGAAATAGAAATATTTCTGAAGTATTTAGATGGCAGGAACTATGTGTAACACTAGATAATATGGGAATACCTGAAAAGGAAATGTATCAATCTAAAGAAAATTTGAAGGATACGAATCTAATAACTCAAAATCCATACTATGTGTCTGGCCTATATCGAAAATATACTGATTATGTAAAAAGCAAGATGAATTCAAAGTAACCAATTCTGGGCTGGGTATTATCTGCACAACACAAGTCCTCAGAATTGGAAACTTGACTTATAATTCCAAAATAAGTATAAAAGCACAAAATTTTTCGGAAGATAGATAACCTCCATTCAATTTTGCAAATTATTATGGTAACATATGATGTCCGTGTAACAATTGAAAATAAACCTGGCATTAGTGATCCTGAAGGGGATACCATCCTTAATGACTTGGTACTAAAAGGAACTCACAAAACCGTTTCAAAAATCAGAATGGCAAAAATGCTAAAATTCACCATTAAAGAAAAAGATAAGAAAACAGCACAATCAAAAGTTCAAGAGATATGTGATGAATTAAGAATATACAATCCGATGGTCAGCAAAGTCACAATAGATGTTTTTGAATCTTAGGATTTTTCAATATGCTTATTTTCTAACATTCCATTAACCCTCAGCCTACTAAGAAATTTTGCCAAATTAGTCTGAGTTAACAATTCCTATTGATCCTTCATTTTCTAGAATTATGAAAACAAAGGTCTCAACATCTTTAAAACTATATTTTTACTTCGTGTATCAGTATTTACAAATTTGAAATTCCTTGATGTTGTAAGATTAATCAAAATTTATGATGATTTGAGATCATGGGCAGTGGGTATGAATCAAGTCTCTTTCAGTAACAACTGATGGTTTTTGCTCATTCATAATGACTAAACATATCTCATTTTTTCTTAGAATATTAGTACAAAATGGACTACCTTATCCTTGTTCACTAATAGCACTTCTTGCAATATCTCAGGAACATCTGTTATCCGATCAGAATAACTCTTCGGCTACTAGTAATTTTTGACTAGACTCAAATTAAATATCGCTAGATCTATTTCCAATTGTGAAAGTTGCAGTTGTAGTTTTTCCTGGCAGTAATTGTGATCGTGACATGTATCATGTTTTGACTGATGTCTTTAATGTTGACGCTCAGTATTTTTGGCATGAAAAACCCTTACCAAAGAATATTGACGCTGTAATTCTTCCAGGTGGATTTTCTTATGGTGATAGACTTCGTGCAGGTGTAATTGCTGCACACAGTCCAATTATTAAAGATGTTAAAAAAATTGCAAAAAAAGGAATTCCTATTCTGGGAGTCTGTAATGGGTTTCAAATTTTAGTAGAATCTGGCCTCTTACCTGGTGTATTACTCAAAAATGAATCTCTGAACTTTATGTGTGAGTGGACAAATCTAATTGTGGAAAATAACAAGACTCCGTTTACAAATCAATTCAAACTACAACAAAAAATTCCAATCCCTATAGCTAATGGTGAAGGTCGATACTATGTTGATGATGACACTTTGAAACAATTGAAGAAAAAAAATCAAATTGTTTTTAGATATGATCAAGTAGTGAATGGGTCTTCAAACAGAATTGCAGGAGTCTGTAATGATGATGGAAATGTTGTTGGTATGATGCCTCATCCCGAAAGAGCAGTCGAATCAGCAATTAACCCAATTGACAATAAACCATCATCACTAATTTTTGAATCATTATTATCTAAAATGGGTGTGAGCAATTGAGTTTAGAACCTCAAGAATTATCAGAACTCAAATCCAAAATTGGAAGAGATCCAACCCCAACTGAATTGCAAATTGTCGCAGCAGAATGGTCTGAACACTGTTCCTACAAATCCTCTAAACGACATCTCAAAATGTTGCCTATGAAAGGACCTTTGGTAATTACAGAGAAAGGTTATGATTCAGGTGTTTTAGACGTTGGCGATGGTTATGTGGTAACCGCTCACATTGAAAGTCATAACCATCCTTCAGCCGTAGAGCCATATGGTGGAGCTGCCACTGGCGTTGGTGGAGTGATTCGTGACATTCTTTCTGCTGGAACCCGACCAATTGCAATATTTGACGGATTAAGATTTGGAGATATTGAAAAAGATCAACAAGCTAGATGGCTATTCAAAAATGCAGTTACTGGAATCGCTGATTACGGAAACTGTTTAGGAATTCCAACTATAGGTGGCGAAGTTGAATTTGATCAATGTTATGAAAATTATGCTTTGGTTGATGTTGCGGCAGTAGGGTTTGGTAAAAAAGAGAATTTGATAAAAAATCATGCCAAAAAAGGAGATGTTGTTGTCTTAATGGGTGGTTCAACCGGTAGAGATGGTATTGGAGGGTCTCAATTTGCATCTGATTCCTTGGAATCTGAAGATCGTTCTGCTGTTCAAATCCCTGACCCTTTTATTGAAAAATTAATCATAGAAGCAATTTTGGAAGCAAGAAATGCAAATCTTATTCATGCTATGAAAGATTTGGGTGGTGGTGGATTATCCTGTGCCATCTCTGAAACTGCCGATGCCTTGGAGATCGGAATTGAGATGGATGTTGACAAGGTACTCACTCGAGAATCAGACATGCACCCTGATGAAATTATGGTTTCTGAATCCCAAGAGAGAATGTTGATTGTGACTAGTAAAACGAAATTTAAAAAATTACAAGATATATGTAAAAAATTTAGAATCGGTTGCTCTGTAATTGGAAATGTAAAATCAGATAATCAAATGCATGTAAAAAAAGGAAAAAAGACATTTGCAAATTTACCTACGAACGTTGTGGCAAACGCAACACTTCTTGACTTGCCATCTAAAGAGCCCTCTTATCTTAAAACAATTCAGAAAGAAAAGAAACTGAAAAAAATTTCCGACTATTCAAAAATTATGATGAAATTACTTTCATCTCCAAACATTGCAAGTAAGATTTGGGTTTACGGACAATATGATCATGAAGTTGGAATTAGAACCGTGGTGAAACCTGGAAGAGATGCATCTGTCTTAAGATTAGATAATGGAAAATTTCTATCAGTCAAGATTGATGGAAATCCAAAACAATGTTACATTAATCCTAGAGAGGGGGCAATTGGTTGCTTTGAAGAAGCCTGCAGAAATGTTGTTTGTACTGGCGCAAAACCTATTGGAATGCTAGATCATCTTCAATTTGGAAATCCAAAGGATCCTGAAATCTTTTGGACATTTTTGGAATCTCTAAGGGGATTAACAGATTTTGCAAAAGATTTTGAAATTCCTTGTGTTGGTGGAAAAGTTAGTCTGTATAATGAGACTCCTAAAGGTCCTATCAAACCTACTCCATTGATTGGCGTAATTGGGTTGATTGACAAACAACCTCAAATCCCACAAAAAATCTCAGATGATGATTGTCTGATAATTTTAGGTGAAACCAAAGATGAACTTGGTGGTTCAGAATATTATGAATATATTCACAAATTTATTGGTGGCAATTGCCCAATAGTTGATTTTTCTGAATCAAAGAAAAACATGAAATCAGTTTTAGAAATAATTCCAAAAAAACTTTTGAAATCTGTTCATGATTGCTCCAAAGGTGGCTTGGCAATTGCAATTTCTGAGCTGTCATTAAATAACCAAATTGGATGTAGCGTGGATTTGGATAAAGTTCCAGGAAAAAAATTGGATGTTGATAGAATATTGTTTTCTGAAAGTCATTCTAGATATCTTTTAGCATTTGATAAAAAAAATCTCGTAAAAATTGAAAAAATTCTCAAAAAGAACAAAACATCATTTAGTATTATAGGTAAATTTGGGGGAGAAAAAATTCAATTCGTTATGGGGAAAAACTCCATTATAGATCTAAGAGTTGATAAAGCGCAAAAAACTTGGTTAAATTCGTTAAGGGACTTGGTGTTACATGGATAAAACTCAGCATATTCTTGATGACAAACCAAAAGAAAATTGTGGTGTTATTGGCATCTATAGTCTAAGTGGAACTAATGTAATTCCAATGGCAATTGATGCATTACGTGCTTTGCAACATCGTGGACAAGAAGCATGGGGTCTTGCAATTCCAAATAAACCTCCACTCAAAAGATTGGGTCTGGTATCTTCGGCTTCCTCCGAATTCAAATCAATTTCAGAAGAATATTCTTCTCCATGTGTTATAGGTCATGTTCGTTATTCTACCATGGGAAGAAGCTCATTAGAAAATGCTCAACCGCTTAAAGTAAAGGATCTTTGTGTGGCACATAACGGAACAATTGCCAATGTTCAAGAATTATCTAATTTGGTTGGTGGTTGCTCATTTACACCTCAAAACGCAAGTGATACTTTGGTTGCTGCTCAAAGACTAGTTTCATTAATTTCTGAAAATGGACAGATGGGAAAGGCCTTGTCAGTCCTCAAAAATGAAATGGTTGGCTCTTATTGCTTTACTTTTATCTCTGATGATAATTCAGTTTATGCTGCACGTGATCCTAAGGGATTCCGTCCTATGGTTTTGGGTCATAAAGAGTCTGACGATACTTACATAGTGGCATCTGAATCATCTGCAATTTCTGCTGTTGGTGCCAAAATGCAGCGAAATGTAACTCCTGGTGAACTAATACGAATAAGTAAAGATGGGATTAATACTGAAATGTTTTCAGATGATTCAAAACGGGCACATTGTTCTTTTGAATTCACATACTTTGCTCATCCAACAAGCAATATGGAGGGAACTAACATCTATGTTGCAAGAAAAAATATTGGAAGGTACCTTGCAAGAAAATTCCCAATCAAAGATGCTGATTTAGTTATCCCCGTACCTGATTCTGCAAGACCTGCAGCCTTGGGATATGCTCAAGAACTTGGTGTTTCGTTTGATGAGGGATTACTCAAAGATAGATATAGCAAAAAAGGACCATTGAGAAGTTTCATTGAACCTCACCAATCTGACAGAGTTGAAATTAATCGTTGGATAATTCCAATTAGGGAAATTATTGATGGCAAACATGTTGTTGTAATAGATGATAGTCTAGTTAGAGGCACCAGTTCAAAAGCCATTATCAAAGCCCTGAGGAGAGCTGGTGCAAGAAAAATCAGCATGGTGATAACATATCCTCCAATAAAATTCCCTTGTTATGCTGGAATTGATTTTCCATCACAGGAGGAACTTGCAACATTTTCCAATGGAAAAGACATGTCTGATGAAGAGACAATAGATATGGTGAGAAAAAGTATTGGTGCTGACTTTTTAGGGTATAATGATGCTGAAAATCTGGCAGCTGCGGTAGGAATTTCTGCCGATTCTATGTGCTTTACATGTTCTTCTGGCAACTATGATTCACTTGGAATCACTCCTGAATTCAAAAGTAGAGAAGAAATTAAAGGGGAGGCAAATTAAATATGAAGGCAATTTGGAATGGTCAAGTTATCGCAGAAAGCGATGATACCGTTGTTGTTGAGGGAAATCACTATTTTCCAATAGATTCAATCAAGAAAGAATATTTTCAAAAAACCGACATGACTAGTTTTTGCGGTTGGAAAGGAATGGCAAATTACTATTCTGTTACTGTAAATGGGAAAACAAACAAAGATTGTGCATGGTACTATGCAGAACCAAATGATGCTGCTAAGAAAATTAAAGGCATGGTTGCATTTTGGAATGGCGTCCAAGTAAAGTAGCCAATTTAAATAATATCTAAACTATACTGGATTTTGTGAAACAATACTCAATTCTTCTTTGCATTGGTGTTGGTGTTATCGTAACAATTGGCATAATTTTTGGTGCAGATTTTGTCAAATTTTCTGTAACTACTCAAGATCATGCAATTTTTGTTGATCCTCTTTTAGATGAACAAGGGATGTTTACTATGGGTAGGGTCACAATTCAAAATATTGGGGCAAAACCAATTACTAATCTTCACATAAATTTTGGTGATGGCGACATATTAGATATTCAAACTCTTAAAGTGGGTCAAAAGATTATTGTCTCACCTCCGCCTGAAAATTCAATGGAATTTGTGATGATTAGTGCTGATAATGACATATTTGTAAACAAAGCTTATCGAGAAATGCCAAAAATGGTAGGTATGATGGGTTCTTAGCAGTTAAATTCTCTAATTGCCCAGTAACATTACTTGGAATTTCTCACTAGTGGAAAGGTAAAGGATCTATATGATGTGGATGAAAATACATTGCTCTTCAAATTCAGTGATCGTGTTTCAGCTTATGATGTAAAATTCAAACAAGATATTCCTAGAAAAGGTGAGGTTCTCTGCAAATTTGCTGAATTTTGGTTCAATGAACTAGATGTTCCAAATCATTTTGTCAAACGTGAATCTCAAACAGAAATTCTTGTAAAGAAGATGAAGATGCTTCCAATAGAGTGCGTGGTTCGAGGCTATTTTTATGGTAGTTTGGTAAGTAGATGGAAAAAAGGTGAAGTCAAAATCCCTGATGGGACAGATACTACTTTGGCATCTAAACTTCCTGAACCAATTTTTGACCCGACAACAAAATCTGAGCATGATATTCCAATTGATAAATCAAAAGCAATTGAAATGAATTTGGTAACTGAAGATCAGTACAACTGGCTAGAAAAAACCTCCATTGAAATCTACAAAAAGATGGCCAAGATTGCTGATGATGTTGGTTTTATCTTGGCTGATTTGAAATTAGAATTTGGAATCTTGGAAGGGCAAATAACATTGGGTGATTCAATTGGGCCTGATGAGTATCGTTTATGGCCAAAAGATTCCTTTGAAGTTGGCAAAATTCAAGAAGCGTACGACAAACAACTTTTACGTGATTGGTTAACTGCAAACGGATACCAAAAACAATTTGATGATGCTCGTGATGCTGGAGAAGAACCAATTCCACCTGAAATTCCATCTGAGATTATTTCAAAAATGACCGAACGTTATGTTACTGCATACGAAAAAATTTCTGGCAAGTCTCTTTGAAATTATTTTTGTGCTTTATGTTGACTAAAGGTTAACTTTCAACTCGAATTGTATTTTTGAAAATTATGATATTTGTATCCTGATTACCTATTTTGAGACCTTTCCCTCCAGATCATTGGTTTTTTGATGATTTACTAGAAATTTTGGACCGCTACAAGAATCGTTTATCCGTTACAATGTATTTTGTAGTGCTGTTACTTTTATTATCTTCATTACGATAATTATTGTAATGGTTACAATAAATTTAGTAGGGTTATCATATTTTTAGAAATGAAAAAAAAATGATGCGATTAGACAAAAAAATATGATACAAGGATCTTTTAGATCAGAATTGAAGGTAATCTCAGTATGTCTACGTTATTAGAAAAGCCAATCAAAGTTAATCGTATTGTTACGACAAGTATTGAACACGCCCGAGCAATTGAAGACCCTGCACGTGCAAAAATTGTTGAAATTTTATATCATCAATCCTTATCTGCTGAACAGATTACAAACGCATTGAAAAAATCTGGTTTCAAAAAAGCACTGACCACAATCCGCCATCATTTAGAAATTCTAAAGGAGTCTGGGTTAATTGAAATTGTAAAAATCGAGGAATCTAGAGGAGCAATCACTAAATTTTACAGCACTTCCACAAAACTACTTGATTTTCAAACCCCTGAAGATTTTGAATCTACGTATTCTAAACTCATAGACAACACTTCTACAAAAATTGAGAAAATACTTCAAGGACTAACCCCAAAGACCAGAAAGACTAAAGGAAAGAAATCTGAAGAATATTCTCAATATTTGGTAATGGAAATAATGAATCGAGCTATGACTAATGTTTTAGAAAATTCTGGTAAAAAATAATCGCTACATCTAAGTATTTCTTGAAAGAAATTCTTTCATGGTTCGTGTGTTTTACACTCAGAAAACAGAAGATCTGATAGAAAAGATGACTCTTACAAATTGGCGTCAACATGTTCAAGAAGAACTAGGGCAACAACATCAGGATATGTCGGATAATTGGAAAATGTGTGCGATTGGAGAGAGAATAAAGATTGAAGGTAAAGATCTTGAATCAATTAAAGATCTTTCACCTGAAGCGATCAGATTAGGATATGAATTTTCAGTAGCAATGCAAGAAAAAGATAATGAAAAAGCACTAGAAATTATTACAAAAATTGAATTACTTCCAACGATTTGGAGGGATGAAGTAAATGGATGAAAAAGCTAAAAAATTATTTTCTGAAAAAAATCTTGTTTTCATTGCTACTATAATGAAGGATGGCTCTCCACAAGTCTCACCTGTATGGGCAAATTATGAAGATGGTTATGTCTTAGTTAATACTGCTGAGGGTCGAATCAAACACAAAAACATTTTACATGATCCTCGAGTTGCAGTATCTGTTGTTTCGAAAGATAATCCTCTTGACATGACAACTATTCGCGGTGTTGTTGAAGAATTAATTCCAGATTATGATTACAAACATGCCGATAAATTAACACAGCAATACATGGGACGTGACAGTTATCCATTCAAACGTGATGGTGAAAAAAGAATTATTCTTAAAATAAAACCTAACAAAGTTTTTGTTTTACCTGAATTGAAAATGTCAGAGTGAAAATTTAGAATGTTTCTAAATTCGAATTTAGAAACATAGTTAATTTAGGATTACAGAAAAAAGTTTGCCTAGACAGCTTAACGTCGACGTTTAGTAGCTGCCTTTCTCTTTGGAGCTGCCTTTCTTTTTGGAGCGGCTTTTCTCTTTGGAGCGGCTTTTTTTGCTGCAGTTTTTCTCTTTGGAGCTGCCTTTCTTTTTGGAGCGGCTTTTCTCTTTGGAGCTGCTTTTTTTGCTGCAGTTTTTCTCTTTGGAGCGGCACTACGTTTTGCGGCGGTTCTCCTTTTTGGAGCTGCTTTTTTTGCTGCATTTCTTTTACGTGCTGCCTTTCTCTTACGAGATGCTGCTGCTGCTGCTGCCTCTGCTGCTTTTTTTGCTGCATTTCTTTTTCTTGTTTTTGCTGCTTTTTTAGCTGCTTCGGCTCTTTTGGCTCTTGACATTGCCATGATTTTTTTCAAAAATAATGTGTGTTATATGGTAAAAGTCACACAAAATTGTTTAAACTATAGTAAAATTTGACAATTATTTTTGATTTAATGTAATAGCGATCAACAATTTGTTATGCAAACTACAGCTGTATCTACTGTTGATTGTTCTTTTTGAGGTCTAATGATTATTTTGTAACTTTTTTCTTCATCAAATGGAATATCAAACTGTGTTGTTTTTTCAACTATTTTGTTTGGTTCCAACCATTCTAAAAGCAGATCTTTTGATGAAAATTCCCCATAAACTGCCTCATGTTTTTGCTCTTTTTCATCTACCATGTAGAATTGCCCTCCTGAAAGTAGGGTTTTCTCCTCATTTCCTATGTATTTTGCAGTTATTCCGACCATGACAAAGGTATTTTCAGGTTTAGTATCCTTGTCACCTTCATGTGTTCCTTCAAATGTGATGGTGTACTCTACAGGTCCTACTGTGACTATTTCCCCTGCATTTGATTCGATGAAATTAGTCTGATATTGTGTATACATATACATCGCCGCTGCCATAGATGCGATTATTACTCCAATTACTATGACTGCGCCTAGTCCTGCCACAAAAACATCACAGGTTTTTGGTATATAGTTGCATAGTTTAAGAACATCTTGACAAAATTTCAAAAATCAGAAAAATGAAAACAATCTCTAAACCAAATATGTGAAAATCTGTCTAACCATTTACCCTGATTTTTCTCTAATTTTCAACTGTGGTGTTGGTCTTTTTTGGGAATTTTTATCTGCTTTTTTGTTGATTTTTTTCAAAATTCTTGATGATTTTTGAGCAAAATATGGGGGTTTAACTTTTAGGCACAAATCAAAAAGATCCTACATGTTTAGCTGGGACATCTTGGTGGTTTGATGGTTGCATTTCCTATCTAGGCACAAGTGTTAAACCCCCCCTCAAAACGCCTAATTTTGAAAAATTCACATTGTGCCTAATTATGGTAAAATTAGAGGGGGGTTTAACGCCTAGGCATAATCAAGATAATTTCATTATTTTCAGATTTTTTGAGTTGACTACCCAATTCACATTGAAATTGGAGAAAAACCTTACATGAAAATACAACAAACCTGCCAAAAGAGGGGGGTTTTTGTACTAAAACCACTTGAAAATATGATTCTAAAATGAAAATATATCTTGAATTTCTAAAAATATTCTAAAAGGGGTGCATGACCCCTTTTCTAAAATAAGATTGAACTTTACTGTTTTTCTAATCTTATTGTGATTTTTCCTTTTTTTGCAGTGTTCACTACTTTGAGGGCTCTGCTCATCACCCCCATTCCAAATCTTGACAATTCTTTTGTAGAAATTGTAATTTCTCTTGGTTTTGATTTTGATGTTTTTGTTTTCATAATTAGAATAAGGTAATTTTTGATATAAGGCGCGCGTATAACTGATAAATCGTCTATTTCTAAAAAGTCTTCATCAAAAATCTTGCAGTTTTTTCATGCATTTCTGAGACTCTATCTATTGCATCAAACATACCTTGCTGATTGATATTTTCCTCCTTATCTAAGACAACATATACGCCAATCTTTCGTTTTCCATCTTCAGTTGTGTTTTTGTTTATTGCCTGAATTGAATAACAATAATCTGACACCTTCTTCTCGAATTTCTCCTTCTCTGCTTCACTAAATCCCAAATATCTTGCGATTTGGTTATTTTTCATATTTATTTTGGAACCGATTACCAAAATCCCTTGCTGACCTCTGGGTTCGAAAATTTCTACAGGGACGCCTGCTGGACCTGCATGCTTTACAAGAATCTCAAAGATGTTTTCTGGATTTTTTACCTCCTCAAACTTTAATCCTTCATGAATTAACCATCTTTCCACATTATCTCGCATTCTTGAAGCACTCATTACCCATCTTTGAAATTGCTTCTATATGATTCTAAATCAAGTATTTGACACACTAAATATCTAATATTTCTAAATTCGAATTTAGAAATATTGTAAATCTGAACCGTCAAACAAAAACTGTTTACTAAAGATTAACTCTGAAACCAGGACCCAATTCAGGAACAAGAGATGCTATTAATGCATTAAAAACTAAACCTGCAATCATCATGGCAATTCCCACATACAAACAATTTTTTGCCTTTTTACGATCATCTTTTCTTAAAATAAAATATGCTATCACGCCACCGATAAAACCTAAAAAAATTGGCATCAAAAACCATAAGTTGCTTCTATGTCTTTCAGGAAATGTCATTTTCTAAAAATTATTTTGCGGTAGCTGCTTTTTTCTGTAACTGTGTGATCTCAATTTCAACAGTTTCTAAGGGATCATCGACTTGGTTTCTTTTGATTGAGAACATTTTGGGTTTCTCAAAGTCTTCTGTACAATCTGGACATGCATATACTAGAACTCTATGCTCATTAGGTGCTTTTGGGTTTGATAATCTAGGGTAATACACTAGTCTAGCACCACAATCAACACAATATCTGTTGGCCCTTCTAGTTCTGACCAATGTAAACCTCCTGCATTATTCTTAATATGAGATCGCATATTAGATCTATGTTGTCTAATAGTGTAAACCAATTACTGTCAACCGATCAATGTTTCTAAATTCGAATTTAGAAATATTCTTTTTCTATTCTTTGATTGTTCTCATAGTTTTGAAATAAAATGTTTCAAAACTCGAGTTTAGAAATAAGTGGCGCCGCCCATCAGACTTGAACTGACGACCGTCCGATTAACAGTCGGATGCTCTACCACGCTGAGCTAGGGCGGCAACATGTTTGTACCTTGATAAAAGTGATTTAATCCTTGCGACTATTCAATTTGAAGCAAATTTGTGAGTTCTTTAGTTAAATTTGGCAAAAAACTCTTTGATTTCCTTTGAATGACTCTCAACTAATTCAATTATTTCCAAGTGTTCGTCTGCTGTTGGTTCTCTTTGATGAACTACTTGAAATGCACTAAGTGCAGATCCTACCATTTCTCCCACAAAAAATCCACATAAGAAATCCCCGATTCTTTCACATTCCCAAATCTCTCCAACTCTGGGAGATGCACCTGATTTTTTGTATAATTCTAAAGTCTGTTGGATTAAGTCAGTTGTTTGTTTAGAAAATTCTGGATCTAGAGTCATTAGAAAAAATGTAATCTACTTTTCGATACCTTTTTTCTTCTCATAGACGTAAATACCATCTAAGAAAACTCTGTGATCCTTGTTCTTTACTTTAGTTTTTAATTCAATATTGGCTGCAGTCTGTGTAATGTCTGTCCAAACTTCTCCTGTGAGAATTACATCTTCACCTTTTGGAATCACCTTTGTGTTTCCCATGATGTGTGTGGTTCTGGGTGCTCTTTCACCTTGGTAATTTTCAATTAGAACTTTCTTCCCTTCAACTTTCACAGTAATTGGAAAGTGTGCAAATACTACTTTCATTTTAATTGTATATCCTTCAATTAATCCCTCACAGATATTTCTGATAATTGATCTTGCTGTGTGTAGGATTGCATAATCTCTTTTTCTGTCTCCGATTGCTTTGAGATTTATTTTATCACCTTCAATTTGGATATTTACTGGGATATTTTTAAAATTCTTATGAGTTTTACCTAATGGACCTTCGAATGTTAACATGTGTTTGTTTTGTATTACTTTAACCCCTTCTGGAATTGATACTTGATCCTGTAATTTTTCGAGTTGACTAGTAGACATATCCTATCAAAAATCCTCCAATTCCTTTTTGTGATGCTTCATGATGAGACATTACACCTTGATTAGTTGTAACTAAGAGCATTCCTCTATCATATGCTGGCAAATACTGTTGCTCCCAATTGTTAAATTCATCATTTTTTACTTTGAATCTTGGTGAAATTGCACCACATTTTGTAATTTTTGCTAATAACTTAATCTTGAATTTTCCTCCTCTTTTATCATCGATGTGTTCAAACTCTCCAATGTATCCATCTTTTTGAAGTGTTTTAAGAACTTCAATTCCTAATTTTGAAGTTGGAAGAATTGTACATTCTGATTTTCTTCTAGTTTCATTATTGTATAATGTGACGAATAGATTTGCTAAAATGTTAGTTGCTGGCATATCTTCTCATCTATTCTTCCTAAATCCTAGAGATGTCGCTACTTCTCTGAAGCATCTTCTGCATATCATTAAATCGTATTTTTGAATAACTGCTGTATAATCTCCACATCTCTTACACCATCTTGAACCTCTTCCAAAGTCATGCTTTTTTCTACCTGTAAATTCGTAAGATCTATCTTTTGCCATTATGCTACCGTCACTCCAAACTCTTTTGCTAGATAATCCTTTGCTTCTTGACTGGTAATTATGTGAGATTTTCCTACACTTGCTTTATGTTTACTTCTATTTCTAATTCCGTAACCTGGTCTTGTCAATGTAACTGATATTCCGAGACCTAGAATTCCAATAGATGGTTCATATTTTACACCTGGGATGTCTATGTGTTCTTTAATTCCAAATGAGTAATTTCCAAAATTATCAAAAGATCTTCCATTTACCGTGTTTCCTTTTGCTTCAAACAATCTTTTCAATAATGATTTTGCATCTTCACCACGTATTGTGACTGCAACGCCGATTGGTTCTCCTTTTCTTACTCCCCAATCTCTTTGTGTTTCTTTTGCATTACGTGCTGATGGTTTTTTACCTGAAATTTGTTCTAATGCTCTACTTGCAATTTCAATTACATCTCCTGATTTACCGACTCCCATATTGAGGACTACTTTCTCTAAAGAGATTCTTTTCATTGGAGATTCTGTTGTTTGAGACATATTATCACTTTAATTGAATTACTGGTTCCTCTTTTCCGATTGGCATTATGATGTCAGCTGGAATTTCAATTTTTCTATCACCAAGTGATAGAATGACTCTTTTTGGAAGAATGAATGTACCTTCTTCGATACTTTCAATTTTACCAATTTGTCCTGCGTTAATTCCTCTTGTAACTAATCCATGATTTCCTGTTTCCAGTTTAATCACTTCAAGAATTTTTTGTTCTGGTACTTGAATTAAACATACATCACCAACATTTACTTTGGTATCTGAAATTGTAGAACGACCATCATGGAATCCAATTTGCATTCTTCCTTTACTGATTGTAGTTTTACTTGTGACTCTAACTAGTTTTTTACTTTTTTCTGAATCGTTAATCTTGATTGGTTTAAGTAATTTACCATCTGTTGGTACAAGGCGATAGACATCTCCCACATCTTGTAACTCGACTACATCCATCAAGCCAATTGCATGATGCAGTGATTTTCTAACAACACCGTCAATCTTTACTCTTCCTGAATAGATTGCAGTCTTTGCTTCTCTAAGACTTGTTACAATTTTTAGCATGTCTCTGAGAAAAACTGCGGTTGGAACTGCATTGTGTTTTTTGTGTGGTCCTGGTCTTACTGTAATTACAAATCTTTTGTCTTTTCTGGTTATTCCCCAAAATTGAGGAGCCATTTGACGTTTGAGTTTTTTACTACCTGAAATACTTACCATTACTTCTCATCTTCCTTTTTTTCGGATTCTTTTACCACTTTTGTTTCTTTAGGCTGTTTGCTTGGGTTTTTACCCTCAAGTTTTGCCATTCTCCATTTGTCTTCAGTGTTAAGTGATGTAACTACCAAGTTTGATGTGTGAATAAACACATCAAATTTGTCTCCTTTTGTTTTTTCTTTCTTTACTCCTTCGATTGCAACACTGCTTTTTTCTGTAGATACTTCTGATACTTTGCCATCTACTCCTTTGAATTCTCCTCTAAGAATAGTGACACTGTCACCTTCAATTACTCTAACACTTTTTTTTCCATATTTTTTGTGAAGATCTTTGGAAAGTGCACTTCCTAATTGTTTACTTTTAGTTTGATATGATGCACGATAAATCATCTGGTTACGCATTTTTGTTGGTTTCATTTTCTTATACCACCATTGATGCCAAGTTAGCTACTCTTGGCCATTTCTCTGAAGCTTCTGCTGCAACTGGTCCTTTGATGTCTGTTCCTTTGGTTTCTCCTTCTGGTGTGATTAACACTGCTGCATTATCCTCAAAACAAACTCTTACACCGTTTAATCTTCTAACTGGATACTTTTGTCTAATTATAACTGCACCATATACTTGCTTTCTTAACTCTGCTGGTCCTTTCTTTACAACAACATTGCAAAAGTCTCCAACTGATGCTGATGGCAATCTAGATGATCTTGTTTTGTGTCTTGGAACGTTAATTACTTCTAAAATTTTTGCACCGGAATTATCTGCACATACAATATTTGCTCCAACAGGAATTACTTTGGTTACATATGGACGGAATTCTTCTACTCCTTTACCAGCTTGTTTTGCCATTATGATCTAACCTCCACAACAACATATGATACTGATTTTGAAATTGGTCTGCATTCTGCAGTCAATACGTTATCTCCTGATTCAACATCAATACATGCTGGAACATGTGCATGAATGCTACTCTTTCCTCTTGCATATCTCTTGAATTTGTTAAAGTAAATTGGTGCATCCTTTTGTAGGGTGATTGTCTGTCTTGCTTTGTTTCCTGTAACTTTTCCATCAAATAGTTTGCCTCTAATTGCCAATTCACCATGGAATGGACAGTGTTTGTCTGTGCATTCTCTTTTAGGTTCTTTTACTTTCAATCCAATGTTTCTAGTCATTTCCTTCCTCCAATTCTGTCAAATGGTCTTTTTGCTATTTTGGAACCTTCCACAATAACTTCTGTATTGTCAATTGAGAATTTCCAGTTGCTTGTTGATTTTGCAATTGATCTCTTACCATTTTCTGTGTTAATTGTAAACATTGATTTTGTTTCATTTTCGATTCTTCCATTTAATCCTATTACTTGGGAATTTGTTGATTCTACAATCTGGGTGTTTAATCCTATAAATTCATGTGACATGATGTTGTTTGCTGTGATCATTTCTCTTTTTTCATCTCGTTTAGTCTAGTTAACATTCTTGCTATGTCGTGTCTGATTGGTCTTAGTTTTCCACTTTCTTTTCTAAGTGTACCTTTAGCAGCGTCTACTCTAAGTTTTGCAAGTTCACTTCTTGATTCTTGGATCTTGCTTTTTAGATCTTTTTCGTTAAGTTGTTTAATTGTCTTCATACTGATTCTGGTCATTTAAGTTGAGCCTCCTCTTCTTCTAATGTTTCTAATTCCTTCATCTTTTCTTCTTCCATTGCAATTTGTTCTGATTCGGTTCTTGCTTTCTTCTCTGCTGCTGTCTCATCTCTCATCTTACCAGTTTCTGCATCTTTAACTTGCTTTGCCTTCTTTGGTTTTTCTGATTTCATTTCAAATTCTGGAACAAATTTCTCTTTTCTTGCAATTCTAATTCTAATTCCAATTAATCCCATGGCTGTATTGACATGTGCAATGTCTTCAGCAACTATTACTTCTGCATGATGACCTGCTCTTGGCAATATTCCTGCTGTGTGTTTTTCAAAAGCAGAACGGTCACCTCTAAGTTTACCTGAAATTGTAATCTGAACGCCCATGGCACCGTTCTCCATAATTTGTTTTAGTGTCCACATTGTAGCTCTTCTGAATGCTGTACCCCTTTCAAGATGTGAAGCCATTCTGTTACACATTACACTAGGAGATAACTCTGGTTTTTCAATCTCCACAACTGAAATTTGTGGATTTTTTAATCCAAAGTCTGTTGCTAGTTTATCTGTAAGATCTCTAATTCCAGAACCTTTTCTTCCAATTACTATTCCTGGTCTTGTAACATGCAGTGCAACTCTTGTACCTGTTGGTGTTTTTGAAATCTCTGCATGAGAAAATCCTGCTTCTTTGATTGCATCTCTCAGATAATCTTTGAGTAGCATCATGTTATAGTTGTCTTTAATTACATTTTTTACAGATGACATTTCTAAATCTCCTGGGCCACCAATTCTACATGAGTTAATACATTGTTCTTAGGAGTTGCTCTTCCCATTGCTCTTGGGATGAATCTCTTTACAATTACTCCTTTGTGAACAGTTGCGTTTACGATCTTTAATCTATCTAAATCCATTCCTTTGTATTCTGCATTTGATTCTAAATTATCTAAAACTTTGATGAATTCTTTTGCTGTTTTTTGTGGATAACGTCCAGCCATCATACCTGGATCTGCTTTATGTCCAACTTGATTATTGTATCTTCTAAATGCGACTGCTCTGTCTTTGTTAACTACTGATTGAAGATAATCTCTTGCTTTTTCAATTGATAGACCCTTAATTGCTACTGCAACTTCTCTTGCATGTTTGTGTGAAATGTCTTTTTCTCTTAATGATGAACGTACATGTCTTGTTGCATCATAATTTTGGAAAGCGTAACCGAATCTACTCATTACAATCACTTCAATGGTACGTAAAGGCTGGATCTTGATGCTCCGACACCTGGTGCGCCGTGTGATACCTTCTTGTTTGTTATGACATATTCTCCCAAATAATGACCAATCATTTCAGTTCTAATTGGAACTGGTCGGAAATCTTTTCCTGAGAAAACATTTACTGTAACATCTACCATGTATGGTAGTATGATCAAATCTCTAACGTGAGTTTTGATTGGGTTTTTTAATTTGCCTGCTTTTGCTGCCTTGATCTCTTCAATTAGTTTTCTTTTACCATCGTTAATACCTCTGGTAAGAGATCTTCTTTGTCTTGCATTGAATAATTGGAATAATTTTTCTAATGACATATTGTCAAGTTCTTCTTTTGGAATTCCTCTGTATGAAAATTCTTTAACCATTTTTGTTCTTCACCTTCTAGCTCCCTATTATAGCATTCCTATCTTTGTTGCGAGGTCTCTGGCTTTTTCTGTATTTTCGAACTGAACGAATGCTTTCTTACCGTAAATGGTTCTGGCTGTATTGACATTGATGACTTTTTCATTGTATAATGTGTTAACTGCATCGGCAATCTCTGGTTTACTTGCTGATCTCTCTACTATGAAACAAATCTTACTTTCATTTTCTACCATTGCGAACGTCTTTTCAGTAATGTATGGTTTGATTATGATTTTACTTGCTTGATCTACATTCATTGTACTTTCGCCATTACCTCTAGATGTGTTGATTTAATTTTTCCAATCTCTTCAATTGCAGATTTGGAATAAACGGTTAATCTAATTGGATCTGAGCCTGGAGCCAAATCTAAAACGCTCAAATCTTTGACACTTTTTGCTTCTACACCTGGTATTGCACCAATTGCTTTTGAAATATTTGATGCATCTTTAGTTACAAACAAAACACTCTTTCCAACTTTTTTGCTTCTACCTCTAAGTCTTGATTGACCAGAACGTGGTTTTCTTGATTGTAATCTCTGTACATCCTGTGTTAGTTTTAATGAATCAAGTATTTTGGAAATTTCACTAGTTTTAGATACTGATTCAATGTCGTCTGAAACAACTATTGGGAATGATTCTATTCCTTCCACTTTATGCCCTCTAGATTCAACTCTCTTTTTTGATGCTGTTGCAGCAATTGCAGAACATAATGCAAGTTTCTTTTCTTTCTTGTTTAATTTTTTATAAATTACTTTGTCGACAATTGGTGGATGTGCTTGTCTTCCACCTCTAGTTGATGCAACTTCTGCACCTTGTCCTTGTCTTCCACCACCTCCGCCTTGGGCTCTGGCAACACGAGATACACCTTGACCTGTTGGTGGATCGTTAGAATCTGCAACTACATCTTGTCCTGCAGTTGGATGTCTTCCCTGTGGTTGGAATTTGTGTGATGTTAAATTAGTGAAAGCTTTGTGAATCAATTCTTTTCTAAATGGAGTGGAGAATACAATAGGTAGTTCTACTTCTCCATCTTTTGTTCCTGTTGTTGTAAATACTGAAGCTTTGGTCATATTACTACCTCTAAAATATTTGGTTTATTGACTTTGGCAGGAACATTTCTAATTTGACTTCTTAATTTGATTAATCTTTTGTATGTTCCGGGAACTGAACCTTTTAGAACAATAAAGTCTCCTTTAACTAAACCAAAGTGTTTGTATCCGCCATCTGGATTAATTTTTAATTTGTCGTCTTCAGTATTACCCATAATCATAATTCTTTTGTCATACTCGATTCTTTGATGGAATCCAAATTGTCCAGCTCTTGGAACTGTATACATGACACTTTGTGGTGAAATTGGACCAAGTGAACCAACTTCTCTTACAGTTTTTCTTGATTTGTGTTGCTTCTTTTTTACGTGCCATCTTTTCAAAACACCTTGCCAACCTTTACCTTTTGTAATTGCTGCAACATCAACACTAGCACCTGTTTCAAAAATCTGATCTATCTTGATTTCTTTTCCAAGTAATTCTTTTACATGTGCAAATTGTTTTGGAATATCTCCTCCACTTACTGAAGCCTCAAAAACATATGGTTTCTTTTGTTCTAATCCTGCATCACTTGGTGATACTGCAACAATTGCAAAAATCTCTTTAATCTTTTTCAAACTTTTTTCAGCATTGTCAATTGCGTTTTCTTGTTTATTCTTTAATGAAATTTCTTTTGCAATATTTTTTGGAATATCTTCTGCATAAACATCAAACTCTGCATGTAATCCATCATGATCTTTTGAATAACCTCTAATTCCTAAAATTAAAACTGGTGGTGTAACTAAAACGGTTCCTAGACTTACTAGTTGTTTTCCTGCATTGGGTACTTTTTCACGATCATCAATGCTGACAATCTGTACACATCCTGCTTTGAATCCGCAATGGGCTAAAATTTTTGGTTCTTCAGAATCTAATTTTGGCCATGCTCTGATTCTTGCCTCCATGCTTTTTGCACGTGCTCTAGGTGAATAAGCAAGGCTTCCTCTACGTGGCTGATGTCTTTTTCTAGCACCCATGACTAACTCGCATCATCGATAGCCCTCTATTAAACCATGTGAGATATCGTTAACCTCTAAAAAAATACTAGTTAACCAACTGAGCCTAAAATTCAAGGATAAAGAACTTCGTTTAACATATTCCAAATTGTGATTGTACCAATTACAATTCCAGCGACACCGACTCCAATTGCCAACAACAAAAAATTTTTTCTTTCTGCCATGACTATGATACACTTTGGGCATTAATTATGGATAATGTACCTAACAATGCTTCTTCTAGGCGAACTGTTTGTGTTGCTTGATTTGGAAAAAAGTTGAGTGACTTGGCATTTTGTACATTTTTCATCTTTCCACCGAGGATCTCGTGAATGCCTTTTTCAGGTGATCCAAACACAACCAGTGTTGGCTGATCAGATTTTGTATACTTTGTAATTTGCTCCTTTGTGGCAGTTTTACCTTTTCTTGATGTGAGAATTATGTTTCCTTTCCATTCAGATAACAACGAAAACAGATTTGCTCTCTCTTTGACAGCATATCCCCAATAATCGGGTGCCTCGTTTCTGTTGATTTCTTTAATTGAGAAATTTGGGTACCCTTCCTTGAATTGTACTGTTACTCTTTTTCCCATTGATGTTTTACCAAAGAACGGAATCAATTGGTTAATTCCTACATCGACAAATCTTTTTCCTTTAACGCTTACCACAATTCCTTCTCTGACATCCCCTTTACTGATCTTTTTTGGATTGGCTGGAGTAACATGACTTGGGATTCTCAGAGGTTGTAATACGCCTGCAAATTTTAAATCATTTACTTTGGAAAATAATCTACGTCTCAAAAATTGTGGTGTTTCTAAATATTTGAGAATCATTATCATTAAATTTCCATCTTCTTTATGGTTTCCTTCTTGATACACATAGATTGTATCAACCTTAAAAATTGCGCATGCTCTTGCTAGAACTGAGATTTTTCTTGTCTTGTCTATTTTTAGTGATTCATCGGATAATGATGATTCCGGAATTGCAACAGATATTTTCAATATAATCGAGTCTCACAAACACTAAAAATAATTAATTTTTATCGTGTGGATAATTTTGCTTTGCAGAATTTGCATAATTTGCAACATGCTCATCTGAAACTATTTCGTACAACCCGGTCTCTGTTTTGATGTGTGCCATTCTGATGTGTCCTGTTCCTTCTTTATCTTCACTTGAAAGATAAATTCCAGCTGCTGCTAATGCTGATGCATCATCTAATGAAAGATCTTTCTTGTATGTTTTTTCTAAAAAGTCAGTTACTTGATCAGACCCAGAACCAATTGCAATTGCATCATATGAAATGTATGTTCCACTTGGATCAGTCAGATACAATTGTGGCTTACTTCCAACAACTCCTCCTAGAATTAATGCAACACCAAATGGTCTTACACCTGCATATTGGGTATATTGTTGAGATTGATCAGCTAAGTGTTTAGCAATAGTTTCAACTTCTACTGGTTCATCATAAATCATTTTGTTACTTTGAGAAAAGAATCGTGCATTGTCAACTTGACTTCTTGCATCCGGAATGTAACCCGCTGCAGCTACTCCGACATGATCATCAATTTGGAAAATCTTCTGTGCTGTTTTTGAAATTTGTAGTTTCCTTGGTTTTTCCTCAACTGCAATTACGATACCATCTTTGCATTTTACACCCACTGCAATTGTTCCTCTTCTTACAGTCTCAATTGCATATTCAACTTGATATAATCTACCGTCTGGTGAGAACACTGTGATTGCTCTATCGTAACCTTGTTGTGCAGGAAGCATTTGATTCCAATACTCTGAAAGTTTAATTTAAGTCTAGCCTATCCAATTTGCCGTGAGATTCGAAATTGAATTTTCAGGACATGAAAACATTAGATCCAACCATCAAAAAACTATAGAAATTACCAAAGAATCTCATTTAACCCCTCAAGGAGATTGCATTATAGGTGTAAACGCAAATCACGCTTGTTCTGATTTGCCTCAAGATCTAAAAGATAAACTAAAGGATTCAGACTCAAAAATTACATTTTCCATTGATGTTGGTAATTATAATTTCACTGTGAACGGAAAAGGACACCCTGATCTTATGCTTACTCATAATGAGGATATTGTAATTAGAAAAAGCGATTTTGTATGTCCTAGAACTCTTGCTGTAAAATGTGATAAAGCATCTGATCTACTACCCAGAGAAATGGTTTCTTTACTGCAAGACCCTAAAACCAGAGGTAAATTCACAATCATCATTGATTAAAATTGTGACAATTTTATACTGATTAATTGTATTTTGCTTATGGGTTTTAAAACTAATTTGTTTATTTTAGTACCTTTAGTAGTATTTGGCACAATAGTTCTTGGAGCAGGAATGTACATGACATTATGTAAAAACACTCTTGTGCCATTGCCTTGCTGACTTAATAATTTCCATCTTTAGTTAATTCTGATTTATCATGATTTTCTTAAGACATGAAGAATTAGTTTCTACATGGTAAAACCTACAATTGAGTTACCAATTTCAAAAAAACCAACTGATTTAGAACTAAAAAAATTGAAAGATTATTTCAAAGAGATGCCCATTGATGAAATTCTTACAGGATTAAAATTTGCTAAGAATAGATGGTCTGCAAAGGATGCAGGAACTCTAAAGGTCGGTAGAAAGAGCATTATTCAAAAAGAAGTTCATTCTGTAACTACTGAACAAGCTCAATGGAGATTAAAAAATTGGAAGATGATGATTGCAAATTATAGACGTCGTGGATATAGCTACCCAACAATATCTAGAATAAAGAAAATACTAATTCAAAAAAGCAAAAAGAAATCAAAATAGATTATTGAGTCCAACCTCTACTGATCAGTTTTTGAATGCTAGAAAATTTCATACAAGAAGGGTCTCCCGATAATTTGAATAGTAATGAATGAGTTATTTTTACATTGAATATCTCCTGGTTCCACCCCTTCTTTGATTTGTTTAATTGGTGGCAAACTCTTTAGGAATTCTTCTTCATGATTGGAAATTATTGATTGAATTCCTGATATCTCTTCAAACTCGTAAATTATCAAGTCGATATAATTTTCTACATCGTATGGGTCTTCTCTTTTATCAAAACCTGACCAACCCATTTCATAATATTCATTAATTCTTTCTAGATGAAAATATCTGATTTTCTCTCTACAATTTGTTGTTTGAGAGAATCAGGAACATCTGGAATTGAAGCTTTTGTTTGTCCAGCGATGAATCCTTGTGCTTCTTCTAAGATTGCCAATGTGTCTGCATTGGTATGTTGACCTACATTCATTGTATCACCTAATTCCACTGATGAACCGGACATCACATCTCCCAGAATTGATGACAAGTCTTGCATTGATGCATTTGCCTCTGGCATGATTCCATTTAGTGATGGTGCAAGTCCTTTGATTATTGACATACATGGGCTGAGTGTGACTACTACATCACCGAGTTCTGAGACGGTGTCAAGTCTTAACTTAACTTGTTCCATTGAAAGTTTGGCACCACTTACCATATTCTTCATCTTTCTAACTTGTGCCAATTCATTTGCATATGCTTGTGCGTATGCATTTTTGTTATTTTTGTGAGCGTCAACTATCTTATTAAAAATCTGGTCATGTTTTGCTTGTAATTTTTCATTAATTCCTTCTAATTTAGAGATCTGAAACTGTAATTTTTTTTGTGCATAATCAATTTTATTCTTTAATGGTTCATCTGGCTTTACTTTTCCCATGACTTTTTGGGAAATGCTTTCTCCTTGTGTTTTGTTCCATGAGTTACTTAGCATGTCTGATTCTCGATATTGGTCAAAAATTTTGTTTTAAAGAGATTTGTCACCCTACCCAGTGTCACTGGAGTGACAGATAGTTGCAGTTACACTATCCAAAGGTAAATGTGAATATCTGGAACCCCTTACCTTTGACCTTAATCTCCATAATGTGAGATTTGCTATCCTCACTTGTTACAATATTGTATAGTCCTGGTTCTGAAACACTTAGAGTATTTTCAGATGTAATATCTTGTCCCGCGTATTTAGTTGAAAGCGGTTCTCCGTCAAGATATATTTCAAGTTCTGCATTATTTGCAGTAACAATGTTAACTTCTTTTGCATTGTACAGTAATTTTATCTCTCCAGTTTTTGAAACCAATTCCATACTCTCTTCATGATTCTTCCATGTTCCTGTAGGGTAGAACTTGTGTAATTCTATTTTGTCAGGTTCTTGATATGTTACTATCTTTTCAGGTTGGAATCCTTCTTCACTACCTAATTGGTTTCTGTTTTGCGCAAAGTAATACCCAAAGTATAATTCTGGAGTTCTAAACAAAGTATGTTCAAACTCTTCAATTTCAACTAGTGATGATGCTGGTGCTATTTGAATTCCTAATGCATCAGATCTTTCTTTGATTAATTGCTGAATAATTTTCTCCGTTTCTTGATATCCACCTTCTCCAATGTAATCATATCTGATGTAACCTTCATGATCTGCAATGTATTTTCTTGGCCAGTATCTGTTTTCAAATGCATCCCATGTTTCCATGTCATTGTCCATTACAACAGGATAATTGATTCCATGCTTTTCAATTGACATTTGTACATTTTCTGGAACTTTTTCAAATTCAAATTCAGGAGAATGAACTCCAATAATTAACAATCCCTGTTCAGCATACTTGTCATCCCATGCTGTAATGTATGGTAATGTTCTGATACAATTAATGCAACTATATGTCCAGATGTCATACAACACAACTTTTCCTTCTATCTCCTGGACTAGTTCTTCAGGAGTTGTGTTCAGATAGTGCGCAATTCCTACCAAGTCTGGTGCTTTCTTGAATCCTGATTTGTTTATCTGGGTAGAATCCCCTCCTATGTTAGCAACACTGGCCTGGTCAAGAGTAGAAAATGCCACGCTTATTGCTACTATTCCTATTCCTATTGCGACTGCTAGAATAATTGCTGTTTTAATTTCTGACTTCATTTAATCACCCTAAGAGAATTAATTCATTGAGTAGAGGAAAGTTTGCAATATATGCTAGCTGGTTTGTAAATACCAAAACTCCCAACAATATGATGAATCCTCCTAAAATTATGTTGTAATACTTTAGATGTTTACTCATTGAACGAATTATCCTGTTTGCTCTAGAGTAAAACACTCCAATTAGGATAAATGGAATTCCTAGTCCTAAAGAGTACACTAGTAGCAAGTTAAATGCAACAGATGGTGTTGTTGCTGCAAGTGTAAGTATGCTTCCAAGTATTGGTCCTACACATGGAGTCCATCCTGCTGCAAAAGCTAAACCAAAGACAAATGACATTGGATAACTCGCCTTTGATCTTTTTGGAAAGAATTTTTTCTCCAAGTTTAGCTTGTTTATCTTCATTGATAAAAGTAGGAATATTCCAAACCCTACTATGATTACCCCGCCAATTTGATTAAGTTCGTCTACTATTTCCCATGACACAGACGATAATGTACTGTTAATTATTACACCTATGGTTGAAAACACAACTGAAAATCCTAATACAAAAAATACTGAATTCAAAACAATATTTGTTCTATTTACTGAAAATGTTTTTGTTCCATCCCTTTGATTTAATTCTGAAAGTGTTGTTCCTGAAATGTATGCAAGAAATGCTGGAATCATAGGTAAAATGCATGGCGCAACAAATGATCCAAGTCCAGCTAGTGCTGCAACTGCTAGTGTTATTTCTGCCACATACTAAAGTTGTAATTTTCACTTTAAAGCATTCTTCCAGTTTTTTACCAAATGCTAATGCAATCCGTTTTTAACTGGGGTGTGCCTAATTTTGGTATGAATAAACGATTCATAATTGTCGGTGTCGCTTTAGGTCTCATTGTTGTGGCTGCTGTTTTGATTGGATCTCCAATGTTTGGCGGCTTTGACGCTATGAGATAACTAATAGAATTTGACGTATGCCTTCTCAAATATCTCCAGTGCCTTGTCAATTTCCTTGTCTTGTAGCCATGCAGTAACTGATATTCTTAATCTGGCCTGATTCTTTGGGACAGTTGGATATCTGATTGGCTGTGCAAACACTCCATTATCAAACAAGAATTTTCCAAACTCCATTGCTGATTTTTCATTTCCAATAACGATTGGAATAATTTGGGATTGAGAGTTTATCTCAAAACCAATTTGTTTGAGGCCTTTGGACAATAATTTTGTATTTTTTTCTAGTTTCTTTTTTTGTTTTTCTCTGTTTGATTCAAATCTTTTTAGAGAATGCTTTACCAAAAATGATGGAAGTGCAGAAGTGTAAATGAATGATTTTGATTTGTTAATGCATAAATCAATTACATTGTTTTGTGATGCAATGTATCCTCCAAAAGATCCTAATCCCTTACTCAAACTACTGACATACAAATCAATTTTCTTTGCAACATTAAAGTGACTAGGTGTTCCTTTTCCATCTTTGCCAATAACAAAATCTCCGTGTGCATCATCTACAATCGTTATGGCATTAGCCTTTTGTGCAATCTCTGTAATTTGTTTTAGAGATGACAAATCTCCATCCATACTGAATATTCCTTCAGTTATGATGAACTTGTTTTTTGCTTTTTGTTCTGACTTTTTTTGTAAATCTTGCATGTCATTATGTTTGTAGATTGAAACTTGGGCATCAGTCAACTTGCATGATTCAATGATGCTTGCATGATTAAGTTCGTCACTTAGAATCAAATCTCCTTTCTTTACAATTGCTGAAATTGAACCCAAGTTTGCCATGTACCCTGTAGGATAAATCAAACTGTTTTGCTGTGACTTGTGTTTAGCAAGTGCTTTTTCTAATTTTTTGTAAGACTCGTCATTTCCTGACACCAATCTTGAACTTGATTGTAGTTGGTTTGCCTGAATCTTTGTAATTGGAATACCTAGATAGTCATTTGAGCATAAATTGAGCAGTTTTTTGCCATTAATGGTGATGCGTGCGCCTTGAGCTTTACCATATCGTAATTTTCTATAGAGATTGTTTTGCTTTATTGCTTGTAACTCTGCATCAACAAAGTCAAGTTTATGCCTGGAGGCCAATTTTTTCAATCATTTGACGGTCTTTTTGAGCCTCATTACCGCCCATTGTGAGATAACCTGCAGTGATAATTCCGTTTGCTCCGCTTTGTAGAAGTTCTTCTCCAGAGTCATCTAGTTGTGTCTCTCTTCCTCCTGATATCTTGATGACTGATTCAGGCAACAAGAATCTGATCACAGAAAACATTCTGACAATTTCTCCATTTGGCAAATCTGTTTGTAATTCTAATGGAGTTCCTGGAACTGGAACTAGTATGTTAATTGTAACTTCTTCAGGGAACAATCTTGCAAGTTCTAATGTTAATTCTAATCTCTGTTCTCTACTTTCGCCTAAACCAATAATTCCGCCAGTACACAACTCTAATCCTGCATCTCTTGCAATTCCTAATGTTTTTAGTCTGTCTTCATAAGTGTGAGTAGTACAAATCTCTGGGAATTTTGATTTTGCAGTCTCTAAATTATGATTGTATCTTTTTACTCTAAGTTCTTTGAGTTTCTTTGCTTGTTCTTCTGTTAGAAATCCTAGACTACATTCAACACTTATTCCAACTTTATTATTAATTTCAGTTATGATCTTACAAACTTTTTCAAAATCTTTCTTTGATGGTTCACGCCATGCTGCTACTAAACAATAAGATTCTGCACCTTCGTCTTTTGCTTTTTGTGCTTTTGTTACTACTTCTTCAGGTGATGGTAATTGGTATGTCTCAATACCCGTATCAAAGAATGCAGACTGTCCACAAAATGTACAGTCTTCACTACATGCATTTTTTTTAATATTGTTTAACTGTTCGACATCTACTTTTTCTCCGTTAAAATCACGAGTAATCTCATTTGCACATTTTGCTAAATCTTTGAGATATTCATCTGGAATGTTTAGCAGTTTTTCAGCATCTTTAGCAGTAATGTGATTTCCTGAGAATACTTTTTCCTGACACTCTTTGATAAATTCCAGAGTACTCATAATTTGAGACAGATATTTTCCATTTATAACAATAATGGAAATGTTAACCTTTGAGCATGTAGGGGGTTAACGCTCAGATTACCTGCGATTTTGCATCTTTGATGGTCTTAATGGTTCTTTTTAGGAGTGAATTTAGCTCTTTTTCTGATATTGCCAGTGGCGGTACAAGCATCACTATGTTGCCCAATGTTCTGAGGTAGATGCCATTTTTCTTACCAGTTTCATAGAATATCTTGTTGATTGATTTTTTGGGGTGAATTGGAGTCTTTTTCTTCCTGTCGGTTACTAGTTCTATGCCCATGAGCATTCCTTTGTGTCTGATGTCTCCTACCAAATCAATTTCAGATATTTCATCATAATACTCTTCAAAGACTTTGGATGTCTTTTGGATTTTTTTGATCAAGTTGTTCTTCTTGTACATCTTTATGTTCTCATTTGCAACTGATGCCGCAAGTGGGTTTCCAGTGTATGTGTGTCCATGGAACAAGTGTCGCCAATCATTAAACTCTCCTGAAAATGAATCATAGACTTTTTTGCTTGCAAGAGTTGCTGCCATGGTAAGATATCCTCCTGTTAGCATTTTGCCATATGCAACAATGTCTGGAATTGACTTTTGTTCTTGGTACTGTGTCATGGAACCCAATCTACCAAATCCTGTTGCAATCTCATCTAGTACAAACAACACATTATACTTTTTACATAATTGACTAATCTTTCTTTGAAATCCTTTAGGATAAATTATAACTCCTCCTGCAACTTGTGCACCGCTCTCCATTACAAATGCTGCAATTTTGTTATTTTTTGAAAACTTTTTTTCTATTTTGTCTAGTGATTCATTTTGATAATCAGATAATGTATATCCTTTAGGTAATCGATACTTGTTTGGAACTGGGAATTGTATAGTTTGGAATAATTGCTTTTTGAATTTGCCAAAGAACTGTGGAACATATCCTACTGCCATTGCACCAAATGTATCCCCATGATAACCATTCTCTACTGTAGCAATCTCTGTCTTTTTTTCACCAATGTTTTTCCAGTATTGTAATGCAATCTTGATTGCAATCTCCATTGCAGATGATCCATTATCTGAATAGAACACCTTGTGCATTCCAGGTGATATTTTGATTAGACTGTCTGCAAGTTGCTCTGCAGGCTCGTTTGTTATGTTAAACATGGAAGAATGCTGTAATTTCTTGCTCTGATTTGTGAATGCTTTAACCAATTGTGGATTAGAATGGCCCCACACGTTACACCACATAGAGGCCACTGCATCAATCATCTTGTGACCTTTAGAATCTTCAAGCCACATTCCTTTGGCCTTGGTAATTTTATCAAATGAACTCCACTCTTTCATCTGTGTATTTGGATGCCAAACAGAACTTTTCATCAAGCAGTAAATTATCTTTTGATCTTAATAATGAAACTATTTCAAAAATTTGATTGTATTAAATAATAATGATAATCACCTTGTTTGTGAATAAGGATAACAAAAAAGCCATTCGTACTTGGCTTAATCCTAAAGGTTATGGGATTAGTCGTGTTTCCTGGTTATCTATGAGACTCTCGGGTGTTTTTTTACTAGTATTTTTTATCATTCACGTCATTCATTCTGCATCAATCTTAGATAGACTTTCTTGGGGTCAATTACTCTATACTGCGTATTCTCCTATTGGATTTGTAATTCTGTCTGTTATGATTGGGTTGGGTACATTTCATGCAATTAATGGTGTTCGTTTGATGTTTAATCAAGGTGGTATTGGTATTGGTTCTCCAAAAAGACCCGATTATCCATACAATGTTGAATCTATGAATAAGAAAAATCGATTGTGCATTTATGTGACAATTGGTATTGCTGCACTTGCTTTGTACTATTCATTAGGGGTGCTGTTCAAATTTTGATGATCAGAGAGAGTCAAATAAGAAAAATACATTATGCTACCGCGATGGGGGCAGTAGGCCTAGTTGCATTGCACATACTTGTGAGGTTTTCCACAGGAAACTTTGCACAATCACTAACATATGAAAATGTAATTGCAAATTACCAAAATCTTACCTATGCCGTCCTGCTTGAATTGATGCTAATTTTAATTTCAATTCATGGTTTTAATGGATTGAGAGGAATATTACTTGATTATAAAAGTGGTATTAGATATGATAAATTAGTTAATTGGGGATGTTTTCTTTCTGCAATGGGATTGATTGCATTTGGAACTGCAGTGATAATTTTAGCCAATCAAATAGAAATCTAATCTTGATGTCGTACTCAGAATGATTGAATTATTCAAAATCTACACTTCTCATAGCAGCACAAGCCTTGCCACCTTTACTCCAACACTTGCAAGAACATGACACTGCCTTTCCACTCTCTATTTCCTTGATTACTTTATGAAAAACCCCTTCTCTAACTTTGGATTCTATTGTTATGGTTTCATATTTATCGGAATCTTGAAAGTTTTCTGCCATGATTACTTGTAGTTGAGGCTATTTTTAATGATATGGGAACAACCGATGAGTTAATCAATGGAATTATTCTAAAAATTTCAGA
>JAJETY010000053.1 GCA_021268355.1 Candidatus Nitrosopumilus sp.
GAGAATCCTTCCCTTCAAGAAGCTGAAAAGTTAGCAAAACAACAAGCTGACCAAAAACAAAGAGAAGCAAAGAAAGATGCTCAAGAAGCTGAAAAGTTAGCAAAACAACAAGCTGACCAAAAACAAAGAGAAGCTGAGAAGTCTCAGAAAGAAAAAGAAAAATTATCAAAAATAGAATCAAAGGAAAAGGAACTAAAATCTAAATAATTTTAGAATTCGGATTTGATCAAATTTCAAAAAATATTCAACTTTACAAACTCTCAAAATTATATCTAAAATTTCCGTATTTGTTTATGAAAGAATCAAAAAGAAATTAAAATTGATTAAATTTACTCTCGAAAAATATCTTTAAACCATTGAATTTTGAAATTGATTATTCTCCTGATTCTCTAGATTCTTTGATTTTTCTAACTCTACTACCTTCATCGTCAATAATTCTATCAACACCAGATAATTTTTCTTGTAAATTGTTAATTATAGCACCTACCTCGTCTGCTTCGGCTTCAACTCGCTTTCTCTTTTCAGCAAGTTGGGAAATGCCTCTGTTCTCTTCCTCAATGTACTCGTTGACTTTTTGGAGTTTTTCTTTGAGATTTTTAATATCTACTGATTCTTCTTCAATATCTTTTTCAAGTAAAGTTCGCTTATCTTTGAGATTTTTAATCATTAAACCAACATAATCAATTGCTTCTTCAAGCTGGGCACGCTTTCCCATCAATTCCCCAATTCCAATCTGACTAGGCGTATCTGAAACTGTAGATTGTCGTGCATCTTGTCCGGAATTTTCTTCAGGTCTCTCTTCTACCATCTCCCCACCCTCTTCATTCTTGAATTTATCAAACATTTTATGATTTTCTTTCTAAAATGGGAATAAAAAGTTACTATGAATCTCAAAGCTGACAAGGTGAATGATTTTTACTCAAAAAAAGGAAAAATCTGGTGAATTATCTCACCGTAATTGAATTTTTGAACTCTTGGTTAGAATTAACTGATTTTTCAAAACTGGTTGCTCCAATCTGAAGAATTTTGATATTTTGACCCATCTCAGGATTTACTGCAGAATTAAAGAAAACTTCAAAGATATTCTCATTTTCTTTTATTTTGCCAGAAAATACAACTTTGTAACTGAATTCCTCATCAGATCCAGCTCCATGTAACTCAACATGGGAACCATTGGATTTTCCATTTAATTCTAGGTCAAACTCTCTTTCTCCAAGACTTGGGACTTCATTAGTTGAAACCACCCACAAGTCCTGCCCGACTTTTACTGCCTTTCCATCAAAGAGAGTAATTCCAGCATTATATGCCTTGTAATTCACTATTGTCCATCCTGATGTCTCTAAAGACAGCATTCTGTACATGTCTTCTTTTGAAGTATCATGTGGTAAGGCATAACGTTGGACTTGAAGCTTTCCGTTAACCATTTTCTCAGTTAGAATTACTCCTAATCCCTCATCTTTGGAACTACCTTTTGGCTTGTATACTCCTGTATCATCTGCAAACGAGTAAGTTACAGTGATTGGAGATGCACCAAGCATCAAAAGGACAGCAATAACACCAATAGTTCTGTTTTGGGGTTTTACCATGATAGTAAAACTGTAAAATAATAGATTAGGAACGGACAGGAATCGTTCTGTTCTTTATATACTAAATTCCCCTAGAATAGCCTATAATTACTCAAATTGAACCATTCTTCTTTAAATTCCCAAAAAAATCTCATTTTTGGGTAAGGAACATCATTTTTGAGACAAATAACTACGCAGAGAATTTCTAGGAATTTTCCTCCCCGCAACAATTTTACTCAAATTGAACCATTCTTTCCATTCAAAATGGCGTTCCGCTTTGTGTTCCGCTATAGAGTTTCAAAATGTTCCTCAATAACTAATTGATTGTATACTAAACCATGTCAAAACAACAATACAGGTCCGAAATGGGCATCATGGGTGATATCCTAAACGTAACTGCTGATGGCGGTCGTGAAGGAATCATTGTATCTGCAATATCTCGCAAAGCCAACCTATCTCACTATGCAGTACTAGACAAATGTGAGAAACTGGTAGAAGCAGGCTTGGTCGAGTCTGTCAAAAACGACAGAAATAGAGTCTTTCAAATCACTGAAAAAGGACTTCAGTTTTTCCAGGAATTCAAGCGATTTCAGGGACTCGTGGAGAGTATGAACCTCAGGTATTAGCCAATGAACCCTCAAATCGTACCAATTCATAGGATAGAGTCTCGAGAAGATGGAATGCTTTTTGTAAGGACTGATGGTATCATCGATACAATGGTTAATGCACCTCTGATAGTGGCTGGATTACTAGTCGTAGCACTAACGATACCTTTGCAGACCACATTTGCCACAACTCGAACTCTTGATCTAATCCTCAATTCAGATGGTTCTACAAACATCTCATCTCAGATTGATGTAGATTCTTCAAACTATGAGTTACGCCTCTTTGGTCCTTCTGTTGACAACTTTGTTGCAACTGGAGATGATGGTACAATTCTCTCAGGAGACATAATTGACGACAAGGCAACAATAGAAACTGGTGATTATTCTTCAATTACCATTAACTATGATATTCATGATTTGATTTCTAAAGAAGGCCGAGTCTGGACATTCTCATTTGATTCTCCAACTAGATATTCACTCCTAATGCCAGAAAATTCTGTAATTGTTGGAATGAACATTCTACCTGATAACATGGAACAACTTGATTCGCAAATTAAACTTGAAATTCCTACAGGTCCTGCTCAAATTGATTACATCTTTAGCACTCCTATAGAAACCCCGATATCTTCATCTGAGTCTTCATTTGATCCTGTAACTGTTGGTCTGATAGTTGGCCCAATAGCAGCTGCTGCTATTGCATCCGTAATTGTAGCAAAAAAGAGACAATCAAAACCTCAATTGCAAACAGATGTAATTCAGATCTCAAAACCAAAAATTGATTCACTAAATCCTGAAACAATTTTCAATCTAAGACCTGAAATGAGAGAGGATGACAAGGAGATTGTGAAATTTATATCAAAAAACGGTGGAGAAGTATTTGAAAGTGATCTAAGAAAAAAATTCCTACAGCCCAGAACTACTATGTGGAGAGCAGTTAAACGACTAGAAAGATTAGGTGTAGTTGAAATTTACAAAAAAGATCTTCTAAATATGGTCAAATTACGAAATGATTTGGAGGAAGAAAATTGAAGAGCCTGATGTTACTAACATTACTGATCTTGACAGTTGGTGTAATTTCTATAAACGAGGCATTTGCCGAACCCTTAGAAAATGTTAGAACTTTTGTCTCTAACTATGATGGCAATTCTGCAACTGTAAAAATTTCTTGGAATGGTGATAATTCATCTAGAGACTATGCTGTTGGTTGTGTTAGCTGCACACCAAATATTGTAGAATCCACAACTGGTAATAGTGTGACAATCTATAACGTCACCCCATTCCCAAATGGTTCATTTGCATTACTGTATGTGATTAGCTATGATTCAGAAAATAACATCATTACAGCAAAACAACTTGTAGTTAATCTCAAACAATAATTTTCAAATCCCAAAAAATCATCATAAACTTATTATACATTTTCCAAACAGGATTGAGCATGGCATCCAAAGAAATTACTGTTGGAGTAGGAATTCCAATGATTGTAGTTGGTGCATTGATGGCATGGTTATGGGCTCCAATGGAAGGAGATCTCCAAAATCAAGTAGAACTTATTGGAAGTACAATAGGAATCTTAGGTATAGTATTCTTTATCACAGGATTATTCTACAGAAAGGAACCTGTCTTACATTAGAAACTCATTGAATAAATAATGAATAAAATTACCATTATTACTTGAAGGTAAGACTATTTGAGATATTTACATCAGTAGAAGGTGAAGGAATTCTATATGGAACAAAGACCCTATTTGTAAGACTAGCAGGATGTCCATTTACTTGTTTTTATTGTGATACAAAAGAATCTCTTCCACTTGATTCTGGAACGGAGTATTCAATTGAAGAAGCAAATCAACTAATTGATTCAAATCTAAAAAATCAAACATACAAAGTCAATTTTACAGGTGGAGATCCCCTAATTCAACACCAAGCAGTTGCGTTACTTGCTAAACATATCCAAGACAAGAAAATTCCAACTTATTTAGAATCTTCATGTTTTGATATTGATAGATTTAATCATGTTTTACCCTATATTGACATTGTAAAAATTGAATTTAAAACAAAAGATTCAGATTTTGTGGATTCCCAACATTATGAGAAATTAATTGGTCATACTATGAAATGCTTGAAATCTTCTGTCAATGCAAAAAAGACTACATACATCAAACTAGTTGTAAGTTCAAAAACTAAACCTGATGATTTTAAAGAATTGGTGAAACAAATTTTTGAAATAGTCGCAAAAGATGATATTGATGGATTTATAATTCAGCCAACCTATGGCATTGCTGAACCATCTCTTGATCTCTTGCTAAATTTGTATGACCTTGTTTATCCCCATTACATTGATGTCAAAGTTGTTCCCCAACTTCACAAATTCATTGGGGCTCCTTAGTTATCACCAGCCTACAAAATCAGATTAGGTTCAAATACTAGAAAAATTAGCTCAAATCATAAATGGATGAAGACCGCGTAAAGAAACTCGTTAGGGAATTGATCATCGAAGTCGGAGAGGATCCCACTCGTGAGGGTCTTCGAGAAACACCTGAAAGAATTGCAAACATGTACAAAGAAATTTTTTCAGGCTATGATTCCGATTCAGAATTAGCTGTACAATTTTCCGAAGATTCTGATGTAGTTATTGCACGTGATATTCAATTTTACTCAATGTGTGAACACCACATGCTTCCATTCTTTGGCAAAATTCACATTGCATATTCTCCAAATGGACGCGTTTTTGGAATCTCAAAACTTGTCAGATTAGTTGAAAAATATTCAAAAAGACTGCAAATTCAAGAACGATTAACAAAGAACATTGCTGATGAACTTTATTCTCAAGGCGTTAAAGGAGTAGTAGTTTTGGCAGATGCAGAACATCTTTGTATGAAAATGCGTGGTGTTAGAAATGATGCAACACTCTCATCCTCAGCATTTAGAGGAATTTATGAAAATAAAGATGAAAAAGAGGGCATTATGACTCTAATTAGAAAACGTGCATCAGATTCCGCCTATTAGATACTCAAAAATTAAATATCGATTCTATTTCAAAAAAAACATGGATGATGGAAGGAAAATTGCCCATATTCCAAAAGAATCTTGGCCTAGTTTTACTTGGTATGCAATTGAATTTGCAATAGTTCTTGCAATCTGTATGTTAATAGCTAGAGAAGTTGTTGGAACTCTTACGGAACTTTCACCTGAAATTCAAAACTATATTTGGTGGGGAATCACTGGATTGATCTTCTTGGCATGGTACATTGGAATAAGAGGATTTATTCTAAAAAAGAAGATTCTGAGAAATAGATATTAGAATTATTTTAGATATTTTGTTTTATCTATAATTCCTGCTTTTTCAAATGCAATCTTTCGATTATTACAAGATTCACAAACTCCACAATGTAATTTTTTATTTGAATAACAACTCCAAGTCCTAAATATTGAATCTCCCAACACAGTTTTTCCTTTCTTTAACAAATCACTCTTTGATAATCCCTGTCTATAGGGGGACCATATCTCAATCTTCTTTCTTAATTTTGAGTTAATCCCATCAATTTCTCCTTGATTAAAGGCAGATTCCAGTTTTTTAGCAAATCCTGGTCTGCAATCTGGATAATGTTTGTCACCTGTATGTGCTCCATAAACTACAAGAGATGCATTAAGGGTATACGCCCATGCAGATGCAACTGAGAGAAAAACTGCATTTCTGATTGGAACAACTATCGAATAATCAAACTTACTTGGAATCTTTCGTTTTGAACTAGTAAGAACATTGGAATCTCCATACAATTCTTTCATAAAACTGATATCAATAATCTTGTGTTGTTTAAGTCCTAATTTTTTTGCAAAAGATTTTGCAGCAGAAATTTCCATGTTTGCCTTTTGTCCATATGAAAAAGTAATTCCATACAACTCGTACTTTGATTTTAGAAATGATACAGCACAAACAGAATCAACACCACCACTAAAAACAACAACTGCTTTTTTCATATTTATCAAATCATTTTCTTATATCTGCTGCACCCTTACTTGGCTTACAAATTACTGTCTGACATTCAGTTTTTGCTGATGCGAATCCTTTTGCCATTGCCAAACTTATCTTCTTCCAGTCAGCCGTACTTTTTGAAAATGCAATAACTGAAGGACCTGCACCACTAATTGTCACACCTAAAGCTCCTGCTTTAAGCGCATTTTGTTTTACTTTGGCAAATCCTGGTATCATATGTTGTCTTGCTGGCTCTACAATTACATCTTTAATTGAATTTCCAATTAATTCAGGATCTTTTTTCAAAAATCCTGCTACAATAACTGATGCGTTAGATAAATTCAAAATACTATCTGTTAATTTTATTTTCTTTGGAATGACTCCTCTTGAAACTTTGGTCTTTCTCTTTGGTACCTCAAGTTTTGGAACAGCAACACACATTCTGAGATTTTTTGGAGGAACTACTTTGATTACTTCTAGAGGATTTGTTTTTACAATTACAAATCCTCCTAAAACTGATGCTGCAACATTATCATAATGAACTGAACCCGCACTAGCTTTCTCACCAGAACCTGCAAATTCCACAAGAGAATTTCCATCTAACTTTAAC
>JAJETY010000051.1 GCA_021268355.1 Candidatus Nitrosopumilus sp.
GTAAGAAACCTGAAAGATGGTCGTGTTGAGGCTATTTTAGAAGGTAGTGAGGAAAATGTTAGTAGATTAGTTGAATGGGCTCATGGAGGTCCTGCAAATGCGATAGTTGATGATGTAGAAATTCGAAACGAAGAATTTACTGGTGAATTTTCCAAATTTGATGTTTTGTATTAGTGAATTTGTTCATAGGCTTTTTTTATCAAATCTCCAAATTCTGAAATTTGTTGGTCTTTATTGATTTGAATAATTTCGACAGGTTCTTTTCTGCTCTTCTGAATTTTTATGATCACACCTTCTTTTTGGGGCTCTACGTCTGTAAACCATCTAAATGTCATGGATTTACAAAAAACGACTCTATGCATTCTAACATCTTCAACCACATTTTCCCCTAAACCAAAACAAAATTCTCTAATTGAATCAAAAAGTGGTAGTACCTGAGTAGGAATTTGTCTTTTAAAATCTTCATAACTTCTTTTGTTTCCAAATGAAATTATTCCTTCCATGATCTTCTAAATCTCAATTTAATAATAAATGGTAGCAGCTCTGTTGGCTCCAGTCTAGACGAATAGCCCCATTTCAAGGCATACAAGATCCGCCACGTTGACGAGGAAGCGTGGATGCTCCACCTTAGGATTGCTCCCTCCCGGACCTCATCCCTTTCGATGGTTCGGTCTTAGAAGTCATCCCTTCGGATAATTCTAGTCCTGCAACCACCCGCCTCGGCGTGATTTCATTTCCGCACACCAAGCGGGAATTACCCATCTAGAGATTTACCCAACAGTTACTGATCTCTGCATATAGCCGGTTTCAGAATAGGGCACGGCTGGCACCCTGATCCTACCTACTACCAATTTTTCTAAAACAAAGTATGCTATATTTGCATTAGGTTTGATTCTCTTTTAGTTTCAATACCATATTGCAAACTGAGCATATTTCACCTGTACAATCATTACCACATTTTTTACAAATCGTTTTTTCTTTGTAGTTTGTTTCTTTTACAATATTTGATACTCTGAGAACAGATTGATACAAATTATTTTTAATTCCACTATGTTGTTTTTCCAGCGAATTTAAAAATTCACGAATTTCAGTTCTAATCCCTTCATTCATGTGAGGACACGGTTCTGATTGAAATGGAATATCATTTGTAAATGCATAAAATACTATTTCTGATTCATATATCTCACAAAATGGTTTGATTTTTCTCAAAGAGTTTGATGATGTATCTGGATCCATCCAACCAATTTTGTTTGTATCCCCTGAAACCATGTTTATGACGAATGTTTGTAATGTATCATCTAGATTATGTCCGGTTGCAATTACATCTGCTCCGATATCTTTTGCAGCATGATCAATTGCTCTTCTTCTTAAAGTTCCACATATCGAACATGATGAAGTTTTTTCATTTTCTCTCATGTCTAATGCTTCATCTAGTGTTAGTTCAAAGAGATCCTTGTAAGAGTAAACTTTGTGCTCTACATCCAGTTCTCCACAAAATTTTTCAACAATCTGTAATGCTTCATTCCTATATCCTGGAATTCCTTCGTCAATAGTAATCGCCTTAATTCTGAAATTATGACTAGATGACATTTCATGAATAATTTTCAATAGTGCTAGAGAATCTTTTCCTCCAGAAACTGCAACTGCTACTAATTCATTATTTTTGATCATTTTATGTTTGGAAATAGTTTTGGCAGTTTTTCTTACAATTGAATTTGAGAAACATTTTGAACATAGTTTCTGGCCAGAATATTTTCGAGTATAAACTGCTGAATTCTCACATTGATCACATTTCATGAATTTGAATATTTTTTTTCATTAATGATTCTTTAGGTATTTTCTAAATTGTGAACCAACCAGATTTTACATAAGAGAGGGCAATATTTAGGCCAAACAAAGCAAAAGTAAATGCATAGATTCCCCACATAACACCATTAACTGCTTTATCTGAAATTCTTTTATCAATAATGGTGTGAATAAATTTTCCTCCGTCCAGAATTGGTAGTGGGAGCATGTTGATAATTCCTATAAAAAATGAGATCATCCAAAGCCACAACAAAAACATGGATACATTTGGATCGTTCCATTCAATGAAATTCAAAACTGGTTTGTATGCAAATGAATTATCTCTCATGATTCCAATTAACCCTCTTTCTGGATCATCTGGTGCAGGCATTACTTGAAGAGTAAATTCTAATGGCTGACCTTCTCTAAGTACTGATACACTGGCTGTGTCCCCTGGATTTAATGCAGGAAAATCTGCCGGACTTAGAATCGATTTATCATTGATTGATGTAATGATATCATTTGCAAGTAGTCCTGCTTTTTCTGCTCCTGAATTCTCAATTATTGATAAAATTAGAACTCCTTCAGGTAATTCATAAAATGAACTAAGTAATGGTTCAGGTAAAACCATAGCAAAGAATGGATTTGTAAGTAAAATTGCTCCTAACACAAATGCAAAAATGACATTTGATGTAGCTCCCGCACCAATTACTCTGAGTTTTGAAATCTTTTTTGCTTTGTTGAATTCTTCTTCATCTGGCTCTACAAAACCTGCAAACATTGCAATGAATATTGCAAATCCTCCAGTTTTGATTTTGATTTTTTCTAATGCCGCAACAATTCCATGAGCACCCTCGTGAATTACTAATACAATTGGTATTGATAAAAGAAAATACGTAATTGATGCTGCTGAAGTTAATGTAACTCCTGGAATTAAGACCGTTAACTCTGAAAATTCTGCTTGAGCAACAAAAAAGTTTGAAACATTATTTAACAAAAACCAAAATGCAAAACCCATCATGATGAAACCTGAAATTACACTGACATCTGCAAAAACCCTAATTCCTCTTCTTGTCCGACTAAGAAGTTTCAGTAGTATCGAATTGACTTGCTTATTCTTGTAAGTAAGACTATATGCCTTTATTTCAAAACCATGTTTTTCTAATTTTAATCCCTTTGCAACAATAACAATGACTACCCATGCCATCAATACATAGATAATCGAATTTTGTGTGATAAAATCAAGTTCCAAATTAATTGTAATTTTTTTAAGGCACGGACATTTATCGGTTACTATGAAACCAACAATGATCATCTCAACTTATCCTGATAAAAAATCAATCACTAAAATTGCAAAAATGTTTGTAAAAGATAAAACTGTTGCATGTGTAAATATTTCAAAAATTTCTTCTATATATTCTTGGAATGAAAAAATTGAAAACACAACTGAATACATTGCAATTTTCAAAACAACCCCCAAAAACAAAAAATTACTTAAGAAAAAAATTAGAGAAACTCATCCTTATGATGTTCCAGAAATTGCAGAAGTAGATGTTACTTCAATAAATCAACCATACCTTGATTGGATGATAACCTCTACAAGTTAGGATTCTATTGGATATCGTAACAGAGAAACAATTCCCCCCAAACCCGTAACCCTTAGACCAATATCTGTAGATGAGTCCACACTATACATTTTGACTCCTTTGGTTTCTATATCATTTAGAAAATCTATCATTTTCTGTTCATCATCTTGTATTGCTTTATCTGAAAAAACCAAGGATTCAACTGCTCCCATTTGATTTGCATTAAACGTCTCATCAAAACCCATGGTGAATTTTTTACTTTTCTTGTTAGCTAGATTCATTATTTCATCAATTATTGACGATGCTTTAGCCAGTTTACTGTCTGACATTATCTCTTTCATTGAATTTGATTTTGTAAAAGTGTAAATTCCATCTTCTCCACCAGAATCTATTCCTTCAACAACTTGTATTTTGAATTTTTGTAAATTCTGAGATTTTTGAATAAAATTTACAAATCTTTTTTTTGTTTCTCCTGGTCCAAAAATTACTATTGTATCTCCTTTTTTGAGAATAGTTTCTATAGCTAGTTGTACCTGTTCAAAGAATTTTTCGATATTGAAATTAGTTTTGTATCTCTTTCCACCAGAACCCGAGTAAATATTTGGCATAAATTCCAAATGTGTTCCTCTCAATCTAGCAATTCCACTGTCTGCTGTATCAATTGCTACTAGAACAAATCCAACTTGATTGTTACTTGATTCTAAAAGTTTTTTTTCAAATGGTAACCATTTTTTCTTTGAAATTGTTATTCCGTCATTAATCTTTAAAATAAATGAATGATGGGTTCCATGTGGTACTGATTCATTACTTGATTCTAAAATTGTACCACCAATTCTTAATCTATCAAGCACATCATCAAGCGAAATTTTTTCTACATTCAATGCAATTCTTACTTTCACTCTCTCTCCCTTATCTGGCCGCGAATAATCTTTATCTTGTTTTAGTACTCTAGTTGTATCTCCAATTACTTTATCATTTTCTTTGATAATTCTACGTAAATTCAAAAGATCATCTGAATCTTCTGGAATAACTGAAATTAAATTATCATCAATATTTTTTGTAATCATGTTGTTTTTCTATTCTACAAAGAGAAAAGAGTTTAGTTTGTTACTTCGCTAGTTTTTTCTTCAGATTTTTTCTTTAGATAGCTTTCAACCCAATCCAAAGTAAGAACTCCTGATTCAGCTAAATTTGTCAAAGAATTTGCAGATGCTTCTCCTGTTACTTTACCATGATTTCTTTTTAATTGGCGCCATTTTAGAGATGTATTTCCACTTTTTGAATTATAGATGATTCCTAAAATGTCTCTGGCATTAACAAATGTGATGTCTCTTATTTTTTTCAACGTAACTTTATCAGCTGCTTCAACATAAATTGCACCCAAACTGTCTTCTCTTTCTGCAAATACTTCTGAATCGTCCAAATAACTTCTTGGAGCATAAGATTTGCATGTGCTAGAGATGATGAATCTTCTGAAACTTTCAACTGATGTTGGAGTGTCAATTGTAACCATTTTGAATGAATAAACTATTGGCCATTTATCAAGCTTCTTGAAAGACTCAATAGGAATCTGCCTCAAATATGGCTTGCAGGTGGTGATGAACCTATCCCTTTGATATGATGATGAGGATCTTGAGTTCTGAGCCTGCCTATGATTTTAATTGATGATAAAATTTTAAAAATTATGAATTCACTAACTGAATACCTAACATTTAATGTTGATGCTCGCAGAGGATTTGTCAATATTACTCCCGACATTAGAACATTAGTTTCTAAAAGTAAAGTCAACGAAGGTCTGTGTCTTGTAAATGCAATGCATATCACCGCTAGTGTCTTTATCAATGACAATGAAGGTGGATTACTACATGATTATGAAAAATGGTTAGAAGAATTAGCGCCTCACGCTCCAGTTGATCAGTACAGACATAATGATACCGGAGAAGATAATGCAGATGCACATCTGAAAAGACAAGTGATGGGAAGAGAAGTAGTTGTTGCAATAACTAATGGTGAATTAGATTTTGGTCCATGGGAGCAAATTTTCTATGGAGAATTTGATGGAAAACGACCAAAAAGAGTATTGGTAAAAATTATTGGTGAATAACTTCTATCCGAAATCTGCATCACGTTTCTGACTTTGTGATTCATTCTTTCTTGCAGCAGCTCTAAATTCTTCATCATGGTTTTGAGGACCATGCCCACACTTTACACATGCAATTTTGAACCCATTATCATTTTTTTCATATGTTTCACATCCACAAAAACATGCCATAACTAATCTAATTTGTCAGACGATATATCTTTTGGGATGATTTCAAGAAGATGCTTTACAACATTCACCAACTGGAATGTCGTGATCGTGGGGACATTTTCGTGGATGTTTTAGCATCGTGCAAAGTGCATTAGTAAATTGTTTATTCATATGATGTTCAATTCCGCATACCATTTCCTCATCAATGTCAACTTTGAGAGCACTATCCATTAAAACTTCTAACAATCTACTATTTCTCATCATACTAGAACCGATGGATTGACCTTCATCAGTGAGTTTTACTCCTGCCTTATTGTATGTGACTAAATTCTTACTGTTTAATTTTTTAAGCATCTGAACAACACTTGGTTGTCTAACGTTTAGCATCTTTGCTATATTGCTAATTTTTACTTCCTCGCCTCTCTCTTTAATGTGCCAGATTGCTTTTAGGTACATCTCAACATGTTCTGCTTCGGCCGTCCCTACAAATAGTGCTTCTTCATCATTTAATTCATCCATAACATCATACCTTCTTTGAATCTTTTAATAAGTATTCAAAATATTGACGAGCAAATCCAGCTAATCCTGCATGATCTGCCCATATTGCTACAACATCTGAAGAGTTTTCAGCAGCAACTGCTGGACCTAACAAAATTACTACATATTTTTTATCAGAAATAATTCCTCCACCAAACAAACCTTTCTTGATTTTAACAGTTGCAACTCGTTTTATAGCTTTAATGTATTCTTTATCCATTTTATCTGATGTAAGAATTGTAATTTCTACGCCTTTATCGTGAAGTGATCTTAGTTTTGGCAATGCTTGTTTTACTAATTCTTCTCCAGCTTCAGGTAATGCAATCATTACTTCGTTTCTACAAGTTTCAACCATTTCTAGAATCTTTGCTGCAATGTTTATTGCGCCTGATAATACCCAAATGTCTGGCTTTTCACTAGTTCCACTTTTTTCATACAAAGGAACCAGTTCATTTAAAATGACGCTTTGATTTTGTGAAAAATCACTTTCCATTTTTTGTTTTGTAGTTTCTAATCCAGTTGATGGTGACTTGGCAAAATATTTTGTTGGTCTTGAGTCATCTGTCCCAATCCATCCTTTCTCTTCCAGAGTTCCTAGAACTTCGTAGATTTTTGAATATGGGACTCCTGATTTTTGACTAAGTTCTGATGCTGTTAATTCTCCTGATTTGAGCAATGCTGAAAATGTTCTGATTTCATAACTTGTCAGACCTATTTTTTCCAAGGCTTTTCTTGTTTTATCAGATATGCTCATCCGATCTAGTCGATCGGTTTTGGTATTTAAATCACGTATGCGTGCTTCCTAAATTCCACCCGAGGCCAAGTATGAAATGCATTATATACCATTTCGGAAAAATGCTCATAGTAGAAATGGCTCTAATTCAGATATCTAATCAAAGTACAAAGAATTTAGGTAAAAAATCCACTATTAGATTCACTCAAAGTATCTGTCCTGACTGTAACATGATTTTGGATGCAGAAGTCTTTGAGAGAGATAACAAAGTCTTCATGTCTAAAGTTTGTCCAACTCACGGTGAATGTGAGGAATTATA
>JAJETY010000037.1 GCA_021268355.1 Candidatus Nitrosopumilus sp.
CCAACAATTCCAACAGATAGTGGGATTTCCAAAGTCCCAACAAGATTCCCATCTGAATCTTTAGTCCACTCTGATAAGGATCTGTATTGTCCTGAGCGTGATGCATAAGCATTAGCAGCAGCTTCGATTGCCCTACTATCTTGTCCAGTAGCATTTGCAACAGCAATAATTCCATTCATGATTCCTTTGTTATGAGTTACAGCTCTATAGACATCATGTTTTGCAAATTGATATGCATGTATCATATTATCTACAACTTGATCTCCTCCAACGGATTCTTTATCAAAAATTGCGCTTGCCTTTACCATTCTTCTTGTGGAATAGTTCGACAAGATTCTGAGTAGTGTTTTACCTCCAGTTAATTTTTCAATTAATGGTGCTACAGCTTCACACATTGTGTTGGTAACATTTGCACCCATTGCGTCTCCCACATCAATTAATAATTCCACAATCAACATTGGCTCAAAATCAGTTTCAAGTTTTTTGCAAGTAATCTCTTTTGCACCTTTTCCCATCTTTGAAAGAGTATTACTTTTTGAGTTAGCAAGTTCTAGGATTTCTTTAGAATTTTCTTTGATTTTGGAAATTGCGTTATCAATATCTGCACCTAAAACTTGAATTTGGCCAATACTAAAAGATTCATCAGCAGTAACGGTGAATCCTCCTTTGAATCTGGCAAGTTTTGCGGCTTTTGATGCTGCTGCAATCACAGATGGTTCTTCAATAACCATTGGGACAAGATAGTCTTTGTTATTGATTTTGAAGTTAGTTGCAATTCCCAATGGAAGAGAAAATGTTCCAAATGCATTTTCTACCATTTTATCTGCTTTATCAAATGTAATTCCACCATCAGGTAATTCCAAAAATTTAATGTCTTCTTCAGAAAGATTAGCAAATTTTTTGATTATATCCAACCTTTCTTGTCTTGATTTTTCAAAAAATTTCGAAATGGATGAATCAAGCATTTTATTTCAATATCCTCAACAATTTGTCATCAGTACCGTCTGGAAAACCTTTTCCATCAGTGTTAGAAGTAATAACGTAAAGATAACCATCTGGTCCTTGAACTACGTCACGTACACGTCCAATTCCACTAAGTATGGATTTTTGAGAGCTAAGGCCTTCTTCAAAGTCTACCTGATAGAGATTTGATGCCCTCATTGAGGCCATAATGAATGGAAATTCAAAATCAAACTTGTCCCCAGAATAAAATAAAATCCCTCCAGGTTCTATGCTTGGGTCATAGCAAAGTACCGCATTTTCAAAATTTTTATTTCCAGAGCATTCCTGTTCTGGCCAACCATAATTCTTTCCTGCCATGATGATATTAATTTCATCATTTTTTTCAGGTCCAAATTCGGCAACATAGAGATTCCCTTGATCATCCCAAGTCATACCTTGAGGATTCCTATGCCCTAAAGTGTAAACAGGGGAATTTGAGAAAGGGTTGTCATCAGGAATTGTTCCGTCATCGTTTATTCTTAAGATTTTACCAGAAAGAGAATCAAGTTCTTGTGGCAAATGGGATGAATCAGATGTAGTACCAGTGCCAATATACAATTTTTTGTCAGGTCCAAACTTGATAAATCCTCCATTTGTAAATGAGGAGCCCGGAATTTTGTCAAAAATGGTTTCAGCATCTTGTAATTTGTTTTCATATTCTGTAATTCGCAGTATCTTATTCCACAAAATTTCATCTTCTTCATAGGTCAAGAATACATAGATGAAATGATTGTCTTCAAAATTAGGATGTAATGCAATTCCCAACAAGCCACCATCAAAAACATTTGCAGCACGTAATGATGCAAGTGGAGATTCAAGTTGTACGTTATTTTCAACAACTCTAATGAAACCATCTTTTTCAGTAACAAAAATTCGATTATCTGAAACTGCAATTGAACGTGGTTTATCTAAATTCCTAGCTAGAATCTCTACAGATTCATCTTTAGTGTCTGATTTAGGTTCAGGTAAAGGAATGGGATCAGAAGGGGATGCTAAAACAAAGACAGAAAATATAACTGCAATTGCAACTACAGCAACTGAAATTTTTTTATCCATGAAAAACCAAGTTATTCAAATCATATTAATTACTTTCAAGATTCAATAAAGCGTATATACGGCTCTCGTTAATTTCTCAAACAGCGGGGTGGGGAAGCCAGGTCATCCCGGCGGGCTCATAACCCGCAGTTCAGTAGTTCAAATCTACTCCCCGCTACTTAATTTTCATAAACACAGAACCAAGGCAAAGAATTTTTGAAATTACTTGAGTTATTAAGAATATTTTGTCTTTGTTGAGGGCGTGTAAGATGTCTATGTGCTGAGATTTTTGGCAAATACAATTTTTCTTGCAGATTTCTTGGGATTGCTTCGTTTATTTTTCTGGAAGATTTTTTTCCGCAGCGAACACATTGAAATCCTTGCCCTTTTCCCTTTGATTTCATTTTTTTATTACATTTTTTACATAATGGATTTGAAATTTTGATTGCCTTTTCAAGTGAGATGATATCAATAAATTCAAGATTAATTATTCGCGGAAAATTTTTTGAGGCTTTTCTGACTCCACCACCTACCAAAATTTTGTCTCCTTTTACCAACTTTGAAGCAATTACAGACATTCCTGTTGGTTTGTAAACAGCACACCAGAATTCATTATTGTCAGAGAGAATTTTAAAAAATACATGTCCACCTTTGGTGATTTTTGGAGAATTTGAAACAATCCCAGTTAATTTTCCAGAAGCATATGGCCGCATTGTTTCAAGGGTTAGTTCATTTTTTAGATGATCACCAGTTCCCTGATTAGATTTAAAGATCATGTAACCATCCAATTTTTCATCACTTTTCAAAATTTTAGAAGCAGAAATTAACGAATCAACGTTCTCACCACGAACACCAAAAAAAACAGGATCGGGACCATGAGGAGTAATTAAAACACGTCCTTTTTTCGTGTCAAAACTATTGAAAGTGTCAGGAAAAGTTTTTTCTTGCATTTCCTTTACACTGTTAATTGAAATTTTCCTTTCCTTTCCAAATTTTTGTTGTTTCCGATAACTAAGTAATTCTAATGTATAATCATGAAAGTCATATCCTATCGCACCAATTGCACCGACAAGACCTTGGCCATTTCCTTTGTAAAAATATTCGAGATTATTTTTTTTAGCAAATTTTTTTGCACTGTCTCTATTAATCAATTGCCATAAAGCTAAATTAGAGAATTTTTCAAATTGTGAAGGAATGGAGTTATTTTCGTAGAAAACCAGTCCAGGATTAGCACCATTTTTTGTATCAGAATACTTGGAAACAAGATTTTTGATTTGATTTTTAATTTTAGTAGGATTACTAGTTTGAATTTTTATTGAAACAGCTCCATTTCCACGTGTTTTCCATGGAATATTAGGATTAAATCTAATCAATCTTGGAAAATCAAGAAATTCTGTTTTTTGTTTTTTGAGTAAGTCAACTACTTTGTATGCCAAAAATGTAGTACACATTCCTTTAGGGGAATCAGTATCATCAAATCCAATATTTAGTATAGTTTTTTTTGGCATATTTTGAATAATTGATTCAGACATTTTTAGTTGTTGCAAGATGCAGTTGGTTTAAATTAATAAAATAACGTTTCAAGCTAAATTGATTGTAATAGATGAAAAAAGGATTTTTCAAGAAATAGAAGATAAGAATCCGGCATCAGTTTCACTAAATGGACCGGATGGGATATTGCCACAAGTTCAAGAAACTGCAAAAAATATTACAAAAAAATTTGGTATTCCAGCATATGTTCTAGCAGATACCACTTGGGGTACTTGCGATTTGAATTCAAATGGTTCAAAGGTTCTCGGTGCTGAAATTCAATTCAATATTGGACACACAATAAACACTGAAACATATGAAAAAAATTTGATTTTAATTGATGCATATGATGATGTAGAATTTGACAGTGTAGCAAAAAAATGCACTGAAATATTGAAAGGGAAAATTATTTCTTTAGTAACAGACAGTCAGCATCTTCATCAAGTAGATAAAGTTGAAAAAATCTTAACAGATAATGGCATCACGGTAAAGATAGGAAAAGGAAAAGGACAGTTAAATGATGGTCAGGTTTTCGGTTGTGAGTTTTATCCTGCATCTGATCTGAAAAAAGAGGTTGATGCATATGTTTTCTTGGGACAAAGTAACTTTCATGCTGCAGGAATTGCACTATCAACAAATTTACCAACATATGTTTTAGATCCATATTTCAACGAAGTAAGAGAAGTTACTGAATTTGCACAGAAATTAAAAAAGAAAGCCACTCTAGCTATTTACAAAGCAGCTGAGGCAAAAAGTTTCGGAGTAATTGTGGGGTTAAAAGAGGGTCAATTATCAAAGGTATTTGCTTTAAAAATTAAAGAAGAATTAGAAGCAGAAGGAAAAGAGGTCCAATTATTTGCATTAACTGATATCACTAATGAAAGATTACGAAATCTCAAAGGCATAGATGCCTTTATTCAAGTTGCATGTCCTAGAATTTCTACAGATAATCAATTTGACAAGCCTGTTTTATCATCTCCTCAAGCTAACGCGTTGCTTAAAATTCTAAGAAATGAAAGTATTGAAGGATATCTGGAAATTCCACACTGGTTATGATACTAGTTTTTGAAATTTAGGATTATCCACTAGTTTTTCAAATGATTTTGATTTTTTTGCTTTAACTTTGTATTGTATTCCTTGAGAAATCGATTTTTCAAGCAACGATAAAGAATCTTCAATTTTTGAAAGCATTGCCAAATTACAGGATTTATCAAATAAAACATCACCATTTTCAGGATAGTCATTTAAAATTACATCACAACATACGATAGAATCATCAAATCTATTCATAGAAAATAGTATTCGTTCTTTGTGATATAATGCAATATTGTATTTTGGATTGGATTCTAGAATTTTATCACACAAAGATAATCCTTCAGTGAGATTTCCTTGTTTTCTAAAAGAGGAAATTTTGTTTACTAGAACAGAAAGATCCTCAGGATGATTTTCAAGTGCCAAATCGTAGCATTTCATAGCATTTTCAAAATCCTTGATTTTACTTAGAGCATACCCCTTATTGTTTAGAGAACTTAGGTGGTGAGGATTTTCATCTAGAATTTTATCATAATAGGAAATTGCTTCAGCATATTTTCCTTTCAAGAATAACCGATTTCCTTCATCCAAAATAGAATTTATCTTAGGATCATTCATGAATAATCAACTAGGCTTCATTATGATTTTTCCAAAAAGTCCTTTACCCTTTAGCATTTTTGTGTGTGCTTCAGCAGCTCTCTCAATTGGATAAACAGAATCAATTATAGATTTTATTTTTCCTTTAGACATCCAATAGAATCCTTGTTCTAGTTCAGCTCTAGTTCCCTGAGTAGAACCCAATATGTTTAGTCCCTTAAAGAAAATATGTCTAAGATCAGTTTTTGCCATATACCCAGTAGTAGCACCAGTCGTAATTATGGTTCCACCATAATTCATTAGAGTGAGTTCTTTATTCCAATGATTTCCTCCAATGTGTTCAAAAATTACATCTACGCCAGGAACATCTCCATATGGTTTTGGTATTTTTTTAGCAATTGCTCTGACTTCTTTATCCCAATCGTCTTTTCTGTGATCAATTGCATAATCTGCACCTAGTTCCAGTAATTGATCTAATTTGTCTGGACTAGCAGTTGCAATTACAGTGCAACCAAAAAGTTTTGCAATCTGAATTCCATAATTTCCTACTCCTGAACCACCACCCATAATCAAAACTAATTGGCCAGGTTGAATTTTTGCACGTCCAACTAACATATGCCAAGAAGTTAACATTGTCATTGAAGCAGCTGCTGCCTCTTCGTAAGATACACCTTCTGGGATTTTTATGACATTTACTTCTGGAAGATGTGTGTATTCACAATAACCACCCCAAAGAGGACCTGTTTCAAATCCCCAAATGGTTCGTTTTTTGCAATCATATTCTCGTCCCGAAGTACATCTTTTGCAAACTCTACAAGACATGTTACCATGAGAAACAACTCTATCACCTACTTTGAAATTTTTTACATCTTCTCCGACTGCAGTCACTTCACCGGCAGCATCAGTTCCAGAAATATGTGGTAAAGGAATTGCTAGAGGTTTACCTCGCATTCCCCAAATATCATCATAATTTAGTGCCGCTGCTTTTACTTTGAAAACTACTTCATTTGATTTAGGTTCGGGAATTGGAATATCTTTGATTTTTAGAATTTTTGAGAAATCATCATCGGTTGTGTATTCATCATAAACAAGAGCTTTCATGATTTTTTCCATATTTGTGGAAATATATGATTTATCGAGATCATTTTAGCCACAAACAATTATAATCATAAAAACAAGAATTTGAGCATGTCTGAAAATGCAACATTTCCAGGTGAAAAGATAGCATCAATTGAGGAATATGAGGCAGGATACAATGCTTTTGATGATGGGGATATGGTAAGAGCAGCTACCATAGGACAAAAAGACATCGATAAAGAAACCAGAACCGCAAATATCATCCATCCAAAGGATCTATCAATTCCAAAAGTAGGTGATATCGTAATTGGCACAATTGCAGCAGTAATGTCATCTATGATTGCAGTTTCAATAGATTACATTAATGGAAAGCCAACAACATCCAAAGTTGAATGCGTATGTTCAACAAGAAACATTAGAAAAAGAAACATTGCATTAGTAAATGATATTGCAAAATTAAAGATCTTAAATCATCTCAATGGTACAATTCATGCAACTATTGATGAACCAAGTTTAGGAGTGCTATTTACAAAGTGTCGCAAATGTGGCGGAAAAGTTGTACCCATGAGAGATGCCATAAAATGTACTGAATGTTCATGGATTGATGAAAGAAAACTTTCTACCGACTTTAATAAAACTGATTTCATTAAACTGAGAGAGTAGAAATGGTTAGTGTGTCGTTCCAAGGTGAACGAGGTGCGTATAGTCAAGCTGCAGCAAGATCATTCTTTGCTGATGATATTGAAACCGTTCCATTAACAACATTTGCAGAGGTCTTGGAAAATACATCTCAAGATAAAACAGAATATTCAATTTTACCAGTAGAAAATTCATTGGAGGGAAGTGTTGGAGAGAGTTATGATTTATTATTTTCAACATCACTAAATGCAACCGGTGAAATCTATTTTAGAATTGAGCACTGTTTAATTGGAATAGGTGAAATAAATGAAGTCGATACTGTTTATTCTCATCCACAAGCTTTAGGTCAGTGTAGAAAATTTATTGAAGAACATAAAATTAAAACAATTCCAACATACGATACAGCTGGAAGTGTAAAGATAGTCAAAGAATTAAACAAGAGAAATTGTGCTTGCATTGCCAGTAAAACTGCATCATTAATTTACAATGTACCAATTATTGCAGAAAATATTGCAAATAACTTGAATAATTACACACGATTTTTGATATTATCAAAGAAAGATTCAGAATCAACTGGAAATGACAAGACTTCGATAATTTTTTCAATTAAACATGAACCAGATTCATTATTTAGAATAATGGAGAAATTTCATAAAAATAATGTAAATCTGACAAAGATTGAATCAAGACCAACGAGAACTAACACATGGGAATATAATTTCTATGTAGATTTTGAAGGTCATCAAAACGATTCCAAAATTTCCGAAATGCTAGAAAAAATCAAGCAAGATACATTATTTTTAAAAGTTTTAGGTTCGTATCCTTCAGCAAAATTAAGCTAAAAACCTTTAGGCTTTCTTAATGTGAATCCCATACTAAATCCAATGATTACCATTCCAGAGATAATAACCATTAGATCAAAAGTGAACCATATTGGATCTGAACTTCTAATCAAAGTACCTGTTATTTCTAATTCAGTATTTCCTGTATTTTGAATTTTAATTATGGTTGCACCATCTTCCAAATGGACCCAGTCAAGAGAGAGTTCCTTTTTGTAAGAGGATTTATCAATTTGCAATCCATCTCCAGGACTCGTTAATTCTAAATCAAAAGAGTCACCAACAATTTTCATATATTGAGGAGTTCCATCAGGAGCAGGGATTGTGTAAATAGTGGAATCCCCAGTTCCAACAAAGTAATTTTCGTTAATTGTGATAGTTCCAATATGAGTAATTAATGAATATCCCCCTATGCCGATAATTATAGTACCAACTACTAATCCAATAATAGTTCGCTTTGATAACATGATTCAATCAATCCTCATACTGCTTAAAAAATTATCTACATTAAAGAAACATCATGAGGCTGACTTTCTGCAAATCCAGCTCTTGACATTTTGATAAATTCTGCATTAGTTTGCATTTGTGTAATTGTATGAGCACCACAGTAACTAAGACCTGAACGTACACCACCTGTAAGTTGTTTGAGAATATCAGTTACTGTTCCTTTGTAAGGAACCATAGCTTCTACTCCTTCTGCAACATAGTCATTTAGATCATCATCAAGGGAAATTGAGCCTGTTTCTTTAGATTTTCTACCAATAGATGCTGCAAGAGATGCCATTCCACGATATACTTTGAAACGTTTTCCATTTTTAGTTAAAACTGTACCAGGAGATTCATCAGTTCCTCCAAGCATACTTCCGACCATAACAGATGAAGCTCCAGCAGCTAATGCTTTAGTTGCATCACCAGAAGTTCTTGTGCCTCCATCAGAAATAATTGGAATGCCATGATCATTTCCAACTTTTGCACAATCCATAACTGCAGTTAATTGCGGAACACCTGAACCAGTAATAACCCTAGTAATACAAATTGAACCGGAACCAACACCAACCTTAACTGCATCAACACCAGCTTTTATCAAATCTTCAGCTCCTTGAGCAGTCGCAATATTTCCTGCGATTAGTTCACAATCAGGAAAAGCTTTTTTGATATTTTTTACAGTGCTAATTGCATTCTCACTATGACCGTGTGCAATATCAACAACTAAGACATCAGCACCAGCATCCAACAAAGATTCACTTCTCTCTAAAAAGTCACCTTTTACACCAACTGCAGCACCAACTAAGGGTCTTCCTTTCTTATCTTTAGACGCATTTGGAAAATCAGTATTGTTTGTAATATCTTTACTTGTAATCAATCCTTTGACAATACCAGAATCATCAACGATTGGTAGTTTTTCAATTCTGTGTTTATGTAACATATCTTTTGCATCATTCAGAGAAACACCAGGTTTTGCAGTAACTACATCTTTGGTCATTACGTCTGAAATTTGTCCATGTGCATCAGCAAAAAGTAAATCTCTTTCAGTAACAATTCCCACTAGTTTTGAGTTTGAATCAACAACTAAAAGACCAGAGATTTCTTTATCTGCAGCATAATCTAATGCATCTTGAATGGATTTGTCTGAAGAGATGGAATATGGATTTTCTATCATCACACTGCCTGAACGTTTCACCTTAAGGACTTCGTTTGCCTGCTCATGAATAGTCAAAAATCTATGAATTATTCCTATTCCGCCAGCACGAGCCATGGCTGCAGCCATAGAAGATTCTGTAACAGTATCCATATTTGCACTGACAAAAGGAATGTTAATTGTGATATTTCGTGATAATTTGGTACTAAGATTGGTCTGACTTCTACTTGTAATATCTGAATATTTGGGTACAAGAAGAACGTCATCAAAAGTTAATCCTTCTTTGAATTCCAATGAAACCTTGTTAAGAAAGATGAATATTGATTATAAGCCTTTGTGTTATTTTTTCAGTTTTGATGCAATTGTTAATACTTCTTTTGTCAAATTCACATTATGAGTACGAATTATGTCTGCACCATTAATGACAGATATCGCTTCAGCAGCAAGGGAACCAATCAAGCGATCTGAGGGATCTGCTTTTTGTAGAATTTCACCTAGAAAAGATTTGTTGGAAACAGAAACCAGAATTGGGTAATCGCCTTTTATTGAATTCAAGTTTTGAATTACTTTAAGATCTCTTTTCACCCAATCAGATTTGATCTTGGTGAAAAATGGACCTTTCCCTTCTTTTCTGAAAAAACCGACAGATGGATCCAATACAATTTTCTCAGAAGACACATGAGATTTTTTTGCAAGTTTAATACTTTCTTGAAGAAGTTTTTTTGTTAAAGATACAGGATTGCCTGAAACAGTTTTTGTATCAAATGCGCATAAAATCAAACTTGGTGAAAAATCTAAAATTACATCTTTCATTTTTTTATCGTATTTTAATCCTGAAATATCATTGATAATTTCAACACCATGCTCTAAAGCATCTCTTGCAGGTTTTGCTCGGCAGGTGTCAACAGAGATTGGAATGTTTGATACATCCTGAATAATTTTTACAGCATCCAAAATTCTCTTTGATTCAGTTTTTTCAGAGACTAGGGTAGAAAGATAGGGTGCAGTTGACATTCCGCCGACATCAATAAAATCAGCTCCATCGTTTTCCATCTCTTTAATGGAATTTTTTATCTCAGTTTTACTAGTATGGATAGATTTTTTGTAAAAAGATTCAGGACTAGTGTTCAAAATACCCATTATCCGAACAGGATTTTTGCCTCCAACACATACATTTGCAATTCTAGACACATGATTTATCAAAAACTAATGCAATTTGAGTCATATGATGATTAAAGATTGGGAAGCAAAGTACTCTGAAATTTTAAAGGAATTCAAATATGATAAGAGAAAAGATAGGGAATCAGCCATTAAATTAGACAAAATTCTAAAAGAATCAAAAATAAATCAAAAAATTCAAAATTTGATTAAAGGGAACACAGTCATTGTCATAGGTTCTGGCCCATCATTATCATATGCAATTCCAAAATTAAAGAAATTAAAAAAAGTAATCAAAATTGCGGCAGATAGTTCTCTAAAGCCATTATTGGAAAACAAAATCATACCCGATATTGTTGTGACTGATTTAGATGGAGATAAAAATTCATTAAAAAAAATTGCAAAAAAATCAATTATGGTAGTTCATGCACATGGAGATAATATTGGAAAATTAGAACTTGTAAATGATTTTAAAGATTGTATTGGAACAACACAGACTAGACCTTTTAAAAAAATAAAAAATTATGGGGGATTTACGGATGGAGATAGAGGAGTTTTTTTGGCAAGTCATTTTGAAGCGAAAAAAATTATTCTTTTTGGAATGGATTTTGGAAATAGAATAGGAAAATTTTCAAACACAAAAAAATCGGAAAGAAAAATAAAATTGATGAAATTAAAAAGAGGGAAATTACTGTTAGAGTGGCTTTCCACCAATACAAGATCAGAATTATTTACAACTTCACGTAAGATTTCTGGGTTTGAGAAAATCCCATACAAAAGCGTGGATATCATAATTACCTAGAATGCATTTAATACCCATTCCTCATTTATCAAATTATGAAATTTTCAGAGGAGCAAATGAAGGGAATCGTTACTTTGAAGGAAAGTTTGATTGAACAAGTTGACAAACATCATGAAGCCATACAGACTCTGGAAAAAAATATTACAATTTTAGATATGTTTCTGAAAGAATCTAGTTTTACCAAAGCATCACAATTAACAGGTACAGAAAAAGTAGAGTCAAAGATAATCGCAGAACCAGTAAAAGAGGCTAGAGATTCAATCCCAATTACCCAAGGAAAAGATGGTAAAGTTATTGCAAATGCATTTGTTACACCTGAACAAGTATCAATTGTACTAGATGACAATTTAGA
>JAJETY010000013.1 GCA_021268355.1 Candidatus Nitrosopumilus sp.
AGCATCCAAAAGTCATCAACGCCGCATCAGATTTGATGTTTGAGATCTTTGGAGAAAAAGGAAAACATGCTAGAATTGCCTTAGGAGCTGGAAGTTTGCCATTGGATTCCATGACAGAGATTGATGCAGTTGTAGAAATTTTAGAATAAAATCAAATCAGATTAAATCCACTATACAACATTATACAAATTTACGGATTGAAAATAACTAGTAAAACAATTTTAGGAGTATTCAGTATTATTTGATTTTTTTATTTAATTCTGTAATGAATTTTTTGATTTTTGGTTTTGGAATTACTGCTCCACAAGCCCTATCATGACCACCGCCTGAACCACCAAGATCAGTTGCTAACAAATTAACAATTTTACCCAAATGAACTTTGCAATTCTTTGAGCCACGAACAGACACAGCATAGATTCCATGATCTATTCTTTCTTTGTATGCAACACCAACGTCTTTACCAGATAATCCCATCACAAAGTTTACAGCACCACTGGCACCAGAATCAGTTATCTCCATATGTCCAAGATTTTTCATTGTTTTCATTCCTGCTTTGACTTTTGCAATGATTTGAGATAGTTTTTCAACTTGAATTTGTGCAAATTCAAAGGTATTTGGAATATCATGAGGGAATTTAGATTCTGCCAGTTCTTCAACGAGATACAACAAATAATCAGGCTCTTTTTGATGCCCTACTATATTATACGTCAGAACTGTGGCGCTAATTAGCGCAAATTGTCGGTCATACATTTGAAGTAATTTTGAACCAATAGGCCTATCTTCCATATAATCAGTTATCGCAGCACATGTTGCAACAAAAGTTGCATGTTCGTTAAGTTTTGATTTGTAAGCGTTGTAAACTTGAACAGTAGTACACTCATTAATATCATGAATCACTTTAACCTTGATTTTTTCTAAAGATTTTACAACATCAGGATCAATATCATGATGATCAATATAGGTTACTGAAACTTTGTTTTTTCTCAGTGTTTTCATAATATCAATAAACTCATCTTGAGTTTTTTTGCTTAGACCTAAATCACATATGTATAATGATTTCAATTTTTCATCACCAACAACTTGTTGTAGTGCTTCCATTTGTCCAGGATAATCAACCAGAAGAGCATCACCTCCGAATGCTTGTCGAATTAATGCAGCAGAGCTAATACCATCAGCATCTTCTTTATGTGAAATGCAAATAACTTTGGTACGTTTTGGTTTTGTTATTTTTTTAGGGCTAGTTTTTTTAGTAATTTTTTTGGCAATTTTTTTAATTGAAGTTTTCTTTGTCGATGTAGTCTTTTTAGTTGATGATTTTTTAGTTACAGATTTCTTTGTCTTCGCAGATGCCAACATGAAGAAAACCGACATACCCTCATTTAAATGAAGAATGGAATCTCAAGATTTTCTAGATGGTTTTTTGAGGCTCTGATTTATCAAAGAACTTGAATCAAGATATACCTCATACAGAGATAATCCCTCCAACTGATTCTGATGATCAATTTCTTGAATTTTTTTTAATTCTTCTGTAGAGGCATTTAGAACTAAATCATCAAGTTTTTGCAGGTTTTGACGTTCTTTAGGAGTCATTTAATTTTTGATTAAAAATTCTCATTTATGATCAAAAGTTGGCATATTAGACTAATTACTAAATTTCATAGACACGATTTTGGGAAAATATAATAGAAGAATTTTTTCTAGCCTCAATATGGAGACAAAAAATATCGGTTTAAGAGGAATTGAGGTAGCCGATACTAGAATTTCAAATATCGACGGTGAAAAAGGTAAGTTGATCTATAGAGGATTTGATATTTTAGATCTAACTAAAAATTCTACATTTGAAGAAACAGCATACTTACTACTCTACGATGACTTGCCTACCAAGTCACAATTAGATGAATTTTCTCAGAAACTAATTGATGCAAGATACATCCCTAAACAAATGCAAAAAAACATGGGAAATTGGAGAAAGGATGCGGACCCAATGGACATGCTTCAAGCATTTGTATCAGCTTTAGCAGGATATTATGATGAAGAATTTTCAAATAAGGAAGCAAGTTATGAAAAAGCAATCAATCTAATTGCCAAAGTTCCTACAATAATTGCTAGTTGGCAAAGAATTCGAAATGGATTACCAATTGTAGATCCTGATTCATCTCTAAGTCATGCTGCAAATTTTCTTTACATGATGTCAGGAGAAAAGCCAGATCCTGAAGTTGAAAAAATTTTTGATACATGTTTAATTTTACATGCAGATCATACTTTCAATGCATCAACATTTACTGCCAGACAAGTTGCATCAACAAGAGCTCATATGTATTCTGCAGTAAGTGCTGCCATTGGAGCTCTTAGTGGAGAACTCCATGGAGGAGCAAATACAGAAGTCATGAAAATGTTATTGGATATCAAAGAGATTGAGAAAGTTGAGACTTGGATTAAGGAGAAGATGAGTAAAGGAGACAGAATCATGGGTATGGGTCATGCAGTTTACAAAACTTATGATCCGAGAGCACAAGTTCTAAAAGAGTTATCAAGAAAACTTGCAGAAAAGACAAAAGAACCATGGTTTGATATGACTGAAAAAGTAGAGACTACAACAATATCTCAAATGAAAATTCAAAAAGGCAAAGACATCTATCCAAATGTCGATTTGTATAGTGCATCAATTTACTACATGCTTAAGATCCCAGTAGATTTGAACACTCCAATATTTGCAATTTCTAGAGTTGTAGGGTGGGCAGCCCATATTATAGAAGAAAAATTTGCAGAAGCCGCACCAAAACCAGCATTATACAGACCTAAAGCAACCTATGTTGGAAAGTACTGCGGACCAGAAGGTTGTGAATACAAAACATTAGATTTAAGAAAATAATTCTTAATTCCTTGTACTAAGCCAATCTTTTGCTTTTGAATTTACATCATGTTTGTACAACACTTCAAAAACCATATCATAAAATGTGATGCCTTTCTTCTGTGCCTGTTCATCTAACCACTTGATGCCATCAGCTAATTCAGGATCATATTCGGAGAATTCTACTAATTCATCTACCATCTTTGAAAAGAATGCGTGAGATTCAAGCATACATTGATCTTTCAATCTTTGATCATAAGTGAAGGATTCAAAATATATTGACAAAAAACCACTTTTTGGATGACAATTGTACCATGTTTTTTACTTCACCGGAAATGATCAAAAAATATCATGGGAAATACAAACTGCAGATTCCTCTGTTAAACAAAACAGAGAACACGTAGAAATGTACAAAAACAATGTAACTACTTTGCAATCAAAATTCATTGCATTTCATGTAGGTCTATTTTGGGCAATTGGCACATTCATTATAAAAAATGATGATAGTATTACTGTAAAATGTGATGAAAAGATAATGTATGATTGTTTTCAATCAAATAAGGAAATTGATGATGAGTTCATCAAAAAAAGAATACAATTCATAAAACAACTAATTTCCCAAAGAAAATTAAAAATGAAGTTTGAATTAATTTGATCTAGAAAATAAAATAGGAAATATGAAAAAATGTTATGTAGTGAATCTCAAATTGATAAGATTGTAGGAGCCATAAAAGAAATATTCATTCAACTTCATTAATATCGCTCAAAATCCTATTTGAAGCGATCATGTAAAATTCGCAATGAATTTTCAGAAATAGTGAAAAAATATGTAATTTTTAAAGAAAACGATTTCCTGAAAGAAAAAAACTCAAAAAATTTCAATTATGATTGTGAAATTGAAGATTAGATTTATTTACCATTAAGGGAGCCTCAGATCAACTATGGCAAGTATAGACAAGGCAGCAATTGGATTTTCAATCGCAATTGTCGCTATCGGAGTAGCATTTGCATTTATGGGCGATGCAACTCAAAATGCCGGACCCAGTGTCTCAACTCCAACTGTAACAAGAACAGTTGAACCAGTAATGGAAGAAAAAGTTAAACCATTAATGGAAGAAAAAGTTAAACCATTAAAAGCTGGTTATGAGCGAGCCACTTCTGATCAAGACCCAGGTATTGGTCATGAATCACACCAACTAGCAGTCTTGTTAGCACCAAGTGAGAATACATATTCAGGTACACTAATCTACGATGCATCTGAAAATATTCAACTAGTCACACTAAGAGGACCAATTGGAGCTGATGAAAAACCAGCAAAGACATGGACCCCTGATGGTGAAACAATCTTTGAACTTACATTTGTAGATCCAAAGAATGCAAAAGGTGAATGGGCATTTTCCGGTAATGCTTTAGCAGTTCATACAATGAAGACTACAAGCTTCACAGTTGACTACAAAATCTTAGACTTGACAGAAACAGAGCCTATGGTTGTAGAACTTGAAGAAGAAGTATCAGTGATAGAGGCAGTCCCTATGGAAAAAACTCCAGTAGGACCAACAACTTACACAGTTGAAATGCCAGCAGGTACTTCAGTCCCAGGATGTGAGGAAACAAACTCATGCTATTCACCAGCTGATATCACAATTAATGCTGGAGATACAATAGAATGGGTAAATGTTGACACAGCCGCACACACCGTAACTGGAGGAAGTCCAGCAGATGGACCATCTGGTGTCTTTGACAGCAGTTTAGTTATGGGCGGAGGTTCTTATTCATTCACATTTGACGATGCAGGAAGTCATGATTACTTCTGTATGGTTCATCCTTGGATGGTTGGTAGTGTTACAGTGAACTAGCGAAAACATTTCCTTTTTTCTTATTTTATTTGATTTTTTCTAATGTTTCTATTGTACGCAACTCCAAATCGATGAGTTTCGTCTCTAACGTGTTGTAGAATTTTCAAAGAAGGTTTACTCTTTGAGATAACAATAGAATCTTTTATTTTTGGCAAATAAACCTCTTCATTTTCTTTTGCCAAAGATATGCAAGGTAGTTTTAGTCCAAGAGATTCTAAAGACTTTGTAGCAGCACTTAGTTGACCCTTGCCACCGTCAATTACTACCAAGTCTGGTAATTCAGAATTCTCTTCCAGTAATCTAAAATATCGTCTTTTAATTACCTCTCCAATCATTGCAAAATCATCTCTTCCAGATACAGTTTTGATTTTGAATTTCCTGTATCCAGATTTGTTTGGCTTCCCATTTACAAATTGCGCCATTGAACCAACAGCAAAGTCTTCGCCATGATTGGATATATCAAAACATTCGATCACTTTTGGAATTTCAGTAAGGTGTAAAATTTCTTTTAGTTCTACCAGGCCAGGTTCACCACCATTTGAGTGAATTAAGTTAATATTTTTTAAAAGCAAATTCATAATATCTTTTTTCTTTCCCTTTGTAGGAATGGAAATTTTTACAGTGAAACCAGCTTGTTCTGAAAGTAAAGATTCCAAAAGTCTTTGATTTTCAGGTAGTTCACTCACAACTATGTGTTTTGGAATTTTATGTGTTGAATAGTATTGGTACAAAAAATTTGAAAAAGTATTATCACCAACTAGATCAAAAAAGAATTTGTCACTATCACGAATAACACCATTTATCATTCTAAAATTCATAACAGTGGCTGATTGTTCCGAGATTCCAATACCAAAGTATTCTTCATCAGAATTTTCAACATATTCCATTTTTTGTTTTGTTTGAAGACTTCCTAGTCTAATCAAAGTATCACGAATGTCTTTAGCACGCTCAAATTGCTGTAATTCTGCAGCCTGATGCATCTCTTCTTCTAGTTTTTTGGTAAAAATTTTTGTCTGGTTTTTTCCTTTTAGAACTTCTTCCAACGCAGTTACATGTTTCGGGTATCTCTCCTGAGCATCTTTAAATTCACATGGGCCTTCGCAGTTTCCTAGATGATATTCAAGACAGACTTTTTTTGGCAATGTTTTACAAATTCGAATTTGAAATGCTTTACGTAGTGCACCGATTGTAAGTAATTTGGAACTGCCTTGAGTAAAAGGACCAAATGTTTTTCCTTTACCAAGAAATTTACCATCTCTAGTACGTCTTGCAACAAGTAGTCTAGGGTATTTTTCATCAGATATTCGGAGGTAAGTATATCGTTGTTGATCTTTTAATTCAATATTAAATCTAGGTCGATATTTTTTAATCATGTTTGATTCTAAAAGAAATGCTTCACTTTCATTATCAGTTAAAACAAATTCAATGTCTGAAATATTTTCAACTAATTTTTGAGTTTTGTAGTTTTGATTTTTTAAAAAATATGACTTGACTCGTTTCTTTAGATTCTTTGCTTTACCAATATAGATAATTTTTGCATCAGAATCTTTCATCAAATAAATTCCAGGATCAGTGGGAATTGCAATTTTAGAAATGTCAAACGTCATTTTTAACTAGTTTTTTCAGATATTTTCCAGTGTAACTACCATTAGTTTTTGAAATGTCTTTAGGAGTTCCCATAGCAACAATTCTACCACCTTCATCACCTCCTTCAGGACCCAAATCAATTATCCAGTCAGAGTTTTTTATGACATCCATATTGTGCTCGATAACAACTACCGTGTTTCCAAGATTTACAAGTCGATTTAGAACATCTAATAATTTCTGAACATCAGCAAAATGGAGACCAGTTGTAGGCTCATCTAGGATATACATAGTCTTTCCAGTTCCACGTTTGGACAATTCTGAGGCTAATTTTACCCTCTGAGCTTCACCTCCAGACAGAGTTGTTGAAGATTGACCTAATTTGATATACCCTAATCCAACATCAAAAATTGTTTGTAATTTTCGTTTAATTGCAGGAATATTTTCAAAAAAGTTTAGTGCTTCATATACAGTCATATCTAAAACATCAGAAATATTTTTTCCCTTGTAAAGAACAGAAAGAGTTTCTGAGTTGTAGCGTTTCCCCTTACATTCATCACATTTTACATAGACGTCAGATAGAAATTGCATTTCAATTTGTTTTACACCGTCACCATCACATGCAAAACATCTTCCATCTGGGACATTAAATGAAAATTGTCCTGGAGCATATCCGCGTTCTTTTGATAATTCAGTGTTTGCATAAAGTTCTCTAATAGGAGTAAATGCACCAATGTATGTTGCAGGATTTGATCTTGGAGTTCTACCAATTGGAGACTGATCAATTGCTATTACTTTGTCTATATTTTCCAAACCGGTAATTTGTTTGTGGTTTCCAGGTTTTACATTAGATTTGTAAAAATGACTTTCTAAGGCTTTAAGCAAAATATCATTAACCAATGTAGATTTTCCAGAACCGGAAACTCCAGTAATGGAAACAAAAAGACCCAATGGAATTTCCACATCAATTTCTTTTAGATTATTTTCAGACGCCTTTTCTACAATAATAGAGCCATAATTGTTTCTAATTTTATCTTGCAAAATGATTAATGAGTTATCTCTGAGATAATCTCCAGTAATGGATTTTTTACCATTAAGAATTTGATTCACTGTTCCCTCAAAAACTACATTTCCTCCATTGACGCCAGCCCCTGGACCTAAATCAATCATCCAGTCTGAATTTCGTATAACTTCTTCGTCATGTTCTACAACTATGACAGTATTTCCTAGATTTCGTAGCTTGTTTAGCGTTTTAATGAGTCGGGCATTGTCTCTCTGATGGAGACCAATAGTTGGTTCATCTAAAACATAAAGAACTCCGGTTAAGTTAGAACCAATTTGAGTGGCAAGTCTAATTCTTTGAGATTCACCACCAGATAATGTAGAACTTAATCTATTTAGAGTAAGGTAGTTTAATCCAACATTCATTAAGAATTCTAGTCGTTCTTTAATTTCTTTTAAAACATCTTTTGCAATATATTGTTCATTTTCGGTGAGTTTCAATGTGGAGAAGAAATCATAACAATGATCAATAGATAAATCACAAACATCCATTATTCCTTTGTCATTAATTTTGACTGCAAGAGATTCAGGTTTTAGTTTTTTTCCATTACAAGAATTACATGGAGTGTCTCTCATGAATTGCTTTAACCACTCACGTTTTGATTCTGAATCTGTTTCCATGAAAACACGTTGAAGATTAGATAAAACTCCTTCAAATGCATTGGTATATTGCCATGCAGAATCACCAGATTTTGAACGATAGTTAAAATCAATTAGATCATCAGTCCCGTACAAAATAATTTGAAGATGTTTAGATTTTATTTTATTTAATGGAGTCATTAAATCAAAACCAAATTTTTTACCAACTGCTCTTAGTGCTTGCCTTCTAAATGCAGAGAACCTTCCACTCCAAGGAACAATTGCTCCATCTAGAATAGACTTTGTTTTATCAGGAATAACTAAATCAGGATCAAATTCCATTTTAACACCTAATCCATTACAATCCTTACACAATCCAAATGGAGAATTAAATGAAAAGTTTCTTGGTTCCAATTCACCTATAGTTAATCCACAGTATGGACATGCGTTATTTTGAGAAAAGATTTTTTCATTTTTATCGGAAGATATCATCGCATCTCCTTTTGATGCCTTTATAGCAGTCTGAATTGCCTCAAATAGTCTAGATCGTTCAGATTTTTCAATAGTTATTCTATCGACGACAATCTCAATATTGTGCCATTTTTGTCTATCAAGTGGAGGAATCTCTTCATCTAGGCTCAAAATTTCACCATTTAGTCGGATTCGGGAATATCCATCCTTCTTGATTTGTTCAAACAGTTTCTCATAGGTTCCTTTCTTACGCTGAATAATCGGAGACAAGACTAAGATTTTTTTGCCTAAAAATTCTCTCAAAATGGAATCACAGATTGTTTCAATTGATTGTGTTGAAATTTTTCTGCCACAATTTGTACAGTAGGGGATTCCAATTCTTGCATACAGCAGTCTCATGTAATCATAGATTTCAGTCGTGGTTCCAACAGTGGATCGTGGATTTTTACTAGTGGTTTTTTGTTGAATCGATATTGCTGGAGATAATCCTTCAATTGAATCAACATCTGGTTTATCCATCATTTCTAAAAATTGACGTGCATATGCAGAAAGTGATTCTACGTATCTTCTCTGACCTTCTGCATAGATAGTATCAAATGCCAATGTAGATTTTCCAGAACCAGATAACCCACTTATTACAACCAATTTGTTTTTTGGAATATCTATGTCAATGTTTTTTAGATTATGGTGACGAGCACCACGAATTTTTAATTTATTTTCGGTCATTTTTCATTTGAATCTCCTTCTCTAGTCTTTTTATTCTATCTCGACATTCAATTGCTCGCTCAAAATCTAAATCTTCAGAATATTTTTTCATCTGAGCTTCTAGATCAATTATATCTGTAGCAATGTCATGAGTAGATTTTAGTTTAGAGTCATCAAGTGTTGTAACTTGTTCTGGAACTGATTTGATAATGGTTTTTGGAATAATGTTATTGTCCTTATTGAATTTCTTTTGTTTCTCTCTACGTCTCTTTGTTTCATTGATTGCATTTTTCATAGATTGGGTAATTGTGTCAGCATACATTATGACATTTCCATTTTCGTTTCTTGCAGCCCTTCCAAAAGTTTGAATCAAACTGGTAAAATTTCTAAGAAATCCTTCCTTATCAGCATCCAAAATTGCAACCAAAGACACCTCAGGAATATCCAATCCTTCTCTAAGCAAGTTAATTCCAACTAGAACATCAAATTCTCCAAGTCTTAATTGCCTGATTAGTTCAGTCCTTTGCAAACCCTCAATTTCTGAGTGCATATAACGGACGCGAACTTGTTTTTTTGACAGATATTCGGCTAAATCTTCAGCCATTCTTTTTGTCAAGGTGGTAACTAAAACACGTTGGGAATTTGCAACTTTTTTGTTTATTTCTTTAATAAGATCATCCATTTGATTTTTGGTAGATCTTATCTCTACTTGAGGATCAAGCAATCCTGTTGGTCTGACTAGTTGTTCTGCTATGTTAGAAGAAATTTTTTTTTCATAATCAGCAGGTGTTGCAGATACAAAAATTGTATTTTTAATATAGTCTTCAAACTCTTCAAATTTCAGTGGACGATTGTCATATGCACTTGGCAATCTAAAACCATATGTCACTAGTTCTTTTTTTCTAGAATGATCCCCTTTGTACATTCCATGTAATTGAGGCAGTGTAACATGTGATTCATCAATTACCAACAAATAATCATCACCAAAGAAATCCATTAAACAGAATGCTTTTTGACCAGGTTTCCTTCCATCAAAATGTCTAGAATAATTTTCAATTCCTGAACAGTAACCTAATTCTTCAATCATTTCCAAATCATATTTTGTTCTCATCTCTAGTCTTTGTTTTTCTAATTCATTTAATTCAGGCAATCGTTTCTTTAATTCATTTTTAATTGATTGAACTGCTTTTTTTCTGACATCTTTGGCAATCAAGTAATGTTTTGCAGGAAAAATTTTCATTTGATTAATTTTTCTTTTTTCTTTTAAAGACACATGATCAAGTACGGATATCTTTTCAACCTCATCACCAAACATGGAGATTCTAACCAGTTCCTCAGAATATGCAGGAGTTATGTCTATAGTATCTCCTTTTACTCTAAAGTTTCCCGGTGCAACCTCCGTATCATTTCGCTCATAACGAGCATCTACTAGCTGTCTAATGAGTTCACTTCTTTTAATTTGATCACCTTTGTTTACCGTAATTGCCAAGTCTTCCCAGTCTTGTGGATTTCCTAGAGAGTAAATACAAGAAACAGTTGAAACAATTATTGTAGGTTCTCCTGAAAGCAACATTGCAGTTGCCTCTAGCCTTAATTTTTCAATTTTTTCGTTAACTTGAGTATCTTTTTCAATATAGGTATCTGTTTGTGGAAGATAACTCTCTGGTTGATAGTAATCATAATAAGAAACAAAATAACCAACGTTGTTCTTTGGAAAGAATTGTTTTAGTTCAGAATATAATTGGGCAGCAAGTGTTTTATTATGTGAAATAACTAGAGTGTTTTTTCCGGTTCTTGCAATTACATTAGCAACTGAAAATGTTTTTCCACTTCCAGTTACTCCAAGAAGTGTTTGGACACTCCCCTTCTTCACACCTTCCACAAGTTGTTCTATTGCAGTTGGTTGATCTCCAGTAGGTTGAAAATCTGAATGTAATTCAAAATTTTGTAAAATTTGCATTTGCTCTCTTTGTTATCTTTTAGGATATATAATCTCAATTAGGTTTTTTGGATTAATTTTGAGTGTTTGGGCTCTTCTAATGAAGAGAATTTTTTCTTAAAGTGTTTTTTATGCATTTTTTCTAGTTTTTTGTTTGTAGTGATAGAATCAATTGAATCTAATTTTTTAAATTTTACCAGATTTTATCATCAATCATTTCAAGACCATTTTCTCTAATTTCAAATCCCATAATTTTGATGGTTTCTCTTGCAGTTGGAGAGTTTCTGGCAAGAATTTTTTCAGCCAAGATTTTTCGTGATTCAGAACGAAGTTGTTGACCAATTTTGTATTTACCTTTGATTGAATCAGATACAACTTTGATAACTGCAACTTCATCTAAAACAAGATCATCATCTTTGATTGGTTCATAGTGTCCTTCGGGCTGATATTTTTCCATCAATCCATTTAGTGCCAAGGTCTTTTCAGAGTCATCTTCAACCAAATAGGCTGTACCTTTGATTACAACACTGATGTACAGAGTATCAGCCTGCGAGGCATCAGTTGGATGCGAGAAATAGGAAGGAAGGAATTCTAGTTCCCTATCAACTTCAAAGCCGACTTTGTTATTTTTGAGAATATTTTCTATTTTTTCTCCTCGAGGATACGAATGCATGTAGATTACATCATTGACAAAGGCAAAATTCATAGGAATTATCTGTGGAAAACCATTTTCATCGATACTTGCTATACGTCCAACGTGTTCTTGATTTAGAAATTCCTTTATTTTTTCATATGATTTAATTTCAAGGCGTCCAACTAGTCTCAAATCAGTTGTGATTTTCAAATTGACATAATAAACTAAATGTAACAAAATATGTCAATAATCATGAAGGATCCATATCTTGACGAACTAAAAAATGATTTTAACAAATATTCAAATGACTTAAAAAAATTAAAAAAGAAACTACTCAAGACAGATTCACAGCAGGATCAAGAAAAAATCATCAGTAAGATAGACAAAATCGCAAAAGAGATGGAAAAGAACCAAAAACAATCTACAAAGGTTACAAAATCTAGAATTAAAGAAAGGAGATTAAAGAAATAATCTAATCCTCATCTTCCAATTCTTTAGCCAATTCTTTGATTTCTAAAATCTTGCATGATAATTCGTCGCATTTTATTTGATATTCATCCATGTAAACAAATTACAAAAAATATCAAAAAAACACAAACATGCTAAAACGTGACTTTATTCATTCAATTATTTCATTAAATAAAATCACTTAATTGAAGAGAGCTTTTAGATGTAATCATGTCTGAGATTGATGAAGAGCGAGAAGATGCAACAAATCAAGTGCTGAATGTTCTAGAGGAATGGGGGGCAGAATCAAAATTTATCTGGTTTAGAGAATTGCATAGAATAACTGATGTAGATAAGGGATTACTGAGAAACATTCTGAATGAATTAAAGAAATCCAGAGAAATCAAAGAAATGCATGGTACAAACAACCGGATATTTTTTTGTCTGAAAAAATATTACATCAAATGTAGAGATGTAGAATTTAGATTCAAAGGAAAGGAGATAATGCTTAGAGACGGAAGTAAAACAAAGATTATTGCAGGTTCAACAAAGGCAACAGAAAGAACTCGAAAAAGATTGGAGAAGCAGAGAAACAAACGTAGAGCAAAATCATTTACGAAATCAAAAAACAAACGACCTCACAAGTCATAAGGAATCTTCAGCCTGTCTTCGAGCAAAATTAGATTCCGCTCGTTTTAGTTTTACAGATTCAGCAACATCCTCAGTCATATCATAAAGTTCGTGTAATTGCATCTCAGGAACAAGTTCATTTTCTTTTTCATCTTCTAATTCAAGCTCCAGATTTGCCAGGATCTCCACATTTTCTTCTAAGATATCAAGGCATTTCTTTACAGATTCAGGAAGGTCATCATCCATTACACATCATTGTGGGTAGTAGAGTAAATGATTTTCTGTAGAGAGTAGTGTTAAATCCTTACTGCTTGGCTTTTTCTCTGAGAGCAGGCATTACATGACTTGCGAATTTATCAATAGAGCCAAAGTAATTCTTACCCCAGAATCTAATTACAAAGTGATTGACACCTGCATCCATGAATCTTTCAAATGTTGGAATTATATCATCAGGAGTTCCAACTGCAGTAGAAGAACGTGCTACAGCTTCAGGAATCTTTGTAGCAGCCTCTCTCATCTTTACAATCCATTCCTGGTTAGACATTGAATATTCTGTAAAGTATTTTACGAAATCAAATCCTTCAATCTCTTTTAAGTTATGAACTCTCAAGACTTCTGGTTTGAATAGGCTGACTTTGACTGCCTCTTTCATTCTAGCCCATGATTCTTCTGCATCATCTGAAAAATATACATCAATATCCAAAGCCATTTGGAAGTTATCTTTTTCTTCCTGAGTTCTATTGTATTTGTCCATAGAGTTTTCAATTTGTTTTCTATGATCTTCAAATAATTCAGGAGTATATCCGATTGGCAACCAACCGTCTCCAAGTTTACCTGTCAATTCTAATGTTCTCTTTCCACCTGAAGCCATGTAAGTTGGTGGACGTGGTTTTCTAATTGAAGGTGCTTGTAAACATGCGCCTTCAAGCTTGTAGTATTTACCATCATAATCTACAGTGTTATCCGGTGTAGAGTTGTATAATGTGTGAATAACTTCAATTTGTTCTTCCCATTTTGATACTGGTTTTTCAAATGGAATACAAAATTCTTTTAGATTTTGAGCTTCACCTGCACCAATTCCTAGAATTGCTCTACCCTTTGAAACTCTATCAAGAGTAATTGCAGCTAGTGCAATGTTTGAGGGATGTCTTCTGATTGCATCAGTTACACAGGTACCAAGTTCTACATTGTTGGTTACTGCAGCAATTGCAGAAAGCATGACCCATGGATCTAAGACAGTTGCATTTTTCCATTGTGGCACATTTGTGTGGTCCATATAGAAAATTGAATCATAGCCTGTCTTGTCAGCAAGCATGCATGCAGTTAGAATTTGGTCTTCAGTGTATCCGGCTCTAGCAACATTAAGACCATTTTGAATACCAAATTTGAGTTGTTTTGAAGCCAATTACAATTAGCACAGAATGATTGAATAAATAAGTTTATTCTAGCTGCCAATTTCGCAGTTTTTGAATAAAATAGAAAAAAGGTAAAAAATTTGTGAATTTTTTACAAATTACCTGCTTTGATATCCTCAAGACATTTTACAACATCGTCTTTTGATATTGGGATTGGGTTTGGATCCAAGTGACCTTTATCAGTCATTACGACATCAGCAGCTTCAGAAACATCGGCTTTGAGTTCTAATTTATCAAATCCTAGTTTATCCATTGCTTCTTTGAATCTGTCATAGAAGATAGATTTGTTATGTTTGTGAGCAACTGTGGTACAGGATGAGAGGGAATAACCATGAGGTACACCTTCATTTGAGAACACATAGGACAAAGCATGTCCAAGAGTCGTAGAACAATTACCAAAGCCCATTCCAGACAACATTGAACCATAAGGATAGTTCTCCGGTTTGTCATTCATAATTGCATCATAAAGAATCTCAAATGCTTGTTTACACAGAGTTCTAGTCAAGTCATTACCGAGTTTGCTATCATAGCCTTCAGTAGCTTGAGCACATGCATCACAGACAGAATTTTTGATGACTTGTTCAGGAGTGCCATCCATAAAATATGAATCGACTACTGCCATGTCAGCTAAGAATCTGTCTTCACGTAACAATTTCTTTTTGCCATCAAATTTGAGAACACAATAAGTTGTCATTTCAGCTCCAGTTCCAAAGGTTGTTGGAATCAAGATTTTTTCTTTTTTCATCTCAGGAGCAGCGTATTTTACTACATCCATTGAACTTCCACCACCCAGTCCAATTAAGACAGATGGATCTTTGTCTTTGAATTGTGAAATAACAGCATTGACATCATCAATTGATGGTTCAGGTTTTACTTGGTCATACAGCATGTAATCCTTAATTCCCATTCTTTCAATCCATTTGTCAGATAGTTCTGGAGGAACTGTTGTGACAATTAATGCATTTTTAGGATAGTCTGTTTCGCCAAGTGCATTTTCTCCAAAGTTGATAACTTTTGGAATGCGTACTGTTTGCATAGATCACCAGCATCATTGATTATTATTATATCTTGCATTATTCAGGTACAGTATGATCATTCAAAATTTCAATGACTTGGCAACTACTGACAAGAAAAAAGAATGTCTTGAGATTTTAGAATCAGGACTCATGGCCGCAAATCCAGAAAATATCATTCCAAATTATGTCACACCTGAAAAAATCAAAATTAATGGAAAAACCATCGATATTACAAAATATTCCAACATCTACTCGGTTGCATTTGGGAAAGCAGGAGATTCAATGACAAGGGCACTAAACGCAATTATTCCAATTAAAAGTGGAATAATAGTAATTCCAAAAGGTTCAAAATCAATTATCAAAGGCAAGAAATTCAAGATTTTCAATTCCAGACATCCTGAGCCTGATCAGACTAGTGTAAAGGCAGCAAAGGAAGTCATGAAATTTGTTCAGAATAAAAAAAGTAACGAACTGATTATTTTCCTAGTTTCTGGAGGAGGTTCATCACTTTTGGCAATGCCAAATGGAATCACTCTTGATGACAAAATCTTTGTTACAAAATTATTGCTAAAATCAGGAGCAACAATTCAAGAGTTTAATTGCGTTAGAAAACATCTCTCAAAAATCAAAGGAGGGAAATTAATTGAAAATATGAAATGTGATGGTCTGAGTCTGATTATGTCAGATGTAGAAGGTGACGACCTTTCATCAATAGCATCGGGCACAACATACATGGACAATACAACATTTGCGGATGCTTTAGAAATTCTAGATAAATACAAACTAAAAAGAAAAACACCAATTGAAGTTCTTCAAGTATTAGAAAAAGGATTAGAAAGTCAAAAACTAGAGACTCCAAAAAAATCTAAAATTGAAAATCAAGTGATAGCAAACAACAATGATTGTCTAAAAGCAATGGAAATTGATGCAGTAAACAAGGGTTACAAGGTAAAAACAATTCAAATTTTTGGAGATATCAAGAATGTAGTAACTGAAATTCTAGAAAATATTTCTGAAGACCAAAAAACATGTATAATTTTTGGAGGAGAACCAACAGTAAGAGTACTAGGAAAAGGTACCGGAGGAAGAAATCAGGAATTAGTTTTAAGACTACTAAAGAATACTCAAAAGCTCAAAAAAATAGTTATTGCATCTATGGGAACCGATGGAATTGATGGTAACTCGATGTTTGCAGGAGCAATTACTGAAAACGTTAAGGTTGACTTGGATACGATGAAGGAATTTCTAAAAAATAGTGATTCAGGAAGGTTTTTCCAAAAACAAAAAGGTAGTATCGAAACTGGTTTTACACATACAAATCTCATGGATATAGGCATGATTTTGAAATAAACCGTCTCAAAGAACAACTGATCTTTTAATATTACATTAACGTATTATGTCCAGATTCAATTTGCTTGAAAAACAATTCAATCCAGATGCTCTTTACAATAGAATTGTCCATTTTTACATGGACAAAAAAGGATACTCGAAGGAAAAGGCAAATGAAATTGCACAATCAGTAGTACAAAAGGAAGCACAAAGAAGAATTTGTAAAAATGAAAAATGTAGACATTTTTCTCATGATCACATAAGAAATGCTGAAACTTGTCTAGTTACTGAATGTGACTGTCATAAATTTATCAAGTAAAATCGTCTAAAGAGTTTTCAATCAATGGTTGTGCACTTATTCCTAGTTTTTTCTTTAGATGTTCAGCAAATTCTTCAACAAACCCATGAATTGTGTAAACTTGTTCAGCACCAGATTCTTTTACCAAATTTACAAGTTCATCAAAATCACAATGATCACTCATAGGAATGGAATAATCAGTTCTCCTTCCAAATGAGAATTTTGTCGACTGAGCCCAACCGCTAAATCCAATTGTTACTGCACCATATTTCGATTTCATGTCTTGAACGAATTTATTTTTTCCAGACATCATTGGTGCCACCATTATCCAGGGTTTTTTGTCTAAGAGTCCCATTTTTTGAGCCTCAGAGTGACCAATTCCTTCTTTCAAATCAACCCCAAATTTCTGATGAAGTGTATTCATTTGTTTTACAGAATCATGAAAGTAAAGAGGTCCCCAGTGTCCAAAGAGTTGAGTAATTGTTTGTGCCTTTCCTAACTGATACCCCATCAAAATTACAGGAATGCCTTTACCATACAGTTCTGAAATTAATTCATTTACCTGTTTTTGGATTACATCCATTTTAGGAAAAATAAACTCTGGTAAACCAAATGTGCATTCTGTAATCAGTGTCTTGCATTTGGGGACTTTGGCTCCTTGAAGAAATCCTCGGTCTCTAGTGCAAATATCTCCGGTGTAAAAGATGTCATCAAAAAGTAGTCCTTTTGCTCCAAGAATATGACCGCTATCAATTAGTGAAAAATCTTCAAATAACTCAATATGATTTTCCATTTTAAATCCGCGAAGATTCGCAATTTCATTTGTTTCAATAGATGCTAGAATGGTTCCACCATTTTTTGAAGGAAGGTGGTCAGAGTGAGCATGTGATACGAAATTGATACTAGATGCATCAGCAGTTTTTGGATCTAGACAAACCCGAAGATCACCAACCTCACACAGGATACCGTTTTTTGTCATCCTGACTTTTCTAGGCAATGAAACTCAAGAAAATAAGATTTGATATAAATTGCAGGTTTGATCCAGTATTGACTAGTTGCTAAATCTTGGAATTTTAATCTCAGGTCGCGGGAGCAACATGGAATCCATCTTAAAATCAATTAAGAAAAAAAAGATCCCAATCAATCCATCAGTTGTTATCTCAAACAAACCAGATGCAAAGGGATTAGAAATTGCACAGAAACTGGGAATTCAAATTGAAATTGTGGAAAGTAAAGGGTTCAAAGGAACTAGGGCAGAATATGATGAAAAAATAATTACAGTTTTGACAAAACACGGAGTCACGCCTAAAAATGGACTGGTTTGTTTAGCAGGATTTATGAGAATAATCAGCCCTGAATTTGTCAAAAAATACAAGAATAGAATAATCAACATTCATCCTGCATTATTACCAGCATTTCCAGGTCTTGATGCACAAAAACAGGCATTAGAATATGGGGCAAAATTCTCAGGTTGCACCGTACATTTTGTTGATGCTGGAATGGACACAGGTCCCGTGATAATTCAGTCAGTAGTCAAAGTAAAAGATAACGATTCAGAGTCATCATTATCAAAGAGAATCCTAAAAGAAGAACACAGAATTTATCCAGAAGCAGTGAATCTTTTTGCAAGAAAAAAGATCAAGGTCAAGGGTCGCAGAACTATTATCAGTTAAGAGTCTGGCCCCCCAAAGAAATACAGAACTTTGAGTTCTTTGGAATTTCCATGAAAAAAATGTTCAACATCTTTTGCAACAAAAAATAATTTGTCTTTAGAAACTTTGTAATCTTTATCTCTAATTTTTAAAAATCCATCTCCAGATAATACATAATACACCTCATCACTTTCATGAGGAGTTTGAGTATCTTCTTCTCCGGGTTGAAGAACTAAAACTCCTGCAGCCAAAGAATTTCGGTTGATAAAAGTGTGAAAATAATCGCTGCCATTTTTGATTTTTTCTAGATAAGTGTTTAAATCAAATTCTAGTTTCAATTTATTCAGCAGCCACAGTGTATGTTTTTCTTTGTGGTGGTTCACTCATGTATGAATGTCCCTGAGGATGTAGTTTTTCATGTTCAGGACTGTTATGCATTTGGATGAATGTCTCCTTGCTCTCATGTTCTACAACAATTCTGCAACTTCCATCAGGAGATTTTAGAAACTTTCTAGATTTGAATCCGGGGAATTTTGCAAGAACTTTGTTTGATTCTGAAAACCAGTTTTTAAAATCCTCTTCAGCGCCATCTTTGAGTTTAATGTCGGCTATCATTACGAACATGTTTTGAATAGAAAAAATGACATTAAATTTCTTTTCAACGATTAAAGCATGAAATTCCAAGAATTAAATATCTACAAATCAAAAACTATCCATGACAGGTACTAAGATTGACGGCAAAATTATTGCACAATCAGTCAAAGACAGGGTAAAAAAGGCCGTTGTAGAGTTGAATACTCAAGGTATCAAACCATGCCTAGCAACAGTACTTGTAGGCGACAATCCAGCCTCAGCCACGTATGTTAGAAACAAGCACAAAGCATGTGAAGAGGTAGGAATTACAACTAAAGATCACAAGCTTGATGCAAACACAAGTCAAGTTCAACTTAATGAGATTATTGAGAATTTGAATAATGATAATTCAGTTCATGGAATACTTGTTCAGCTTCCACTTCCAGAGCAACTAGATGAGTTTACCACCACATCTAGAATTTCACCACTCAAAGATGTTGATGGTCTAACACCACATAATGCAGGATTATTAGCTATGAAAAAAGCAGCACTCGTTGCTTGTACTCCATCAGGGGTAATGGAGATGTTTGATTTCCATGGAATTGAATTAGAGGGGAAAAATGTGGTGTTGATTAACAGAAGTAATCTGGTAGGAAAACCACTTTATCATTTGCTGTTAGACAAAAATGCCACTGTGATCACATGCCATTCTAAAACCAAGAATTTGGAAGAGTTGTGTAAATCAGCAGATATTGTAATAACAGCAGTCGGTGACAGAAATAAGTTCACATTAACTTCAGATATGATTAAAGATGGTGCAATTGTTATTGATGTAGCAATATCCCGATTCAAAGAAAAACTAGTTGGTGATGCAGATTATGAAGATGTTATTCAAAAGGCATCTTTTGCAACACCTGTCCCAGGAGGAGTTGGTCCAATGACAGTTGCAATGCTTTTAAAAAATACCATCACTGCAGCATCACTGAGTAGTCAAATTGGAAAATAATCCTGAAAAAAAATCACTTCGAAATCTTCTTTTAGAAAAAAGAGACGCAACTTCATTTGATTTAATGAAAATAGCTAGTGGAAAAATTAGTAAGAGATTGAAAAAAATATCATCATTCAAGGATGCACAAAAAATTGGAATTTATTACCCAATTGGAAGTGAGATCCTAACTCAAGATATTATTCAAGAATTACTTAGTGAAGGAAAACAAGTGTTCTTGCCCAGAATTACAGAACAAAATATTGATTTTAAGAAAATAAGTAATTTTTCAAGCCTAGAGAACGGTAGTTTTGACATAATGGAGCCAAAAATAGAGTGTGAAACAGATAACAATCTAGATGTCATTCTCGTCCCAACTATAGGGATCACTCCTAAAGGAGTTAGATTGGGGTACGGTCATGGGTTCTATGACAGGTTTCTAGCAAATCACAAAACAGTAACAATTTCTTTGACTCTAGAAAAACAAGTTGTAAAAAATATTCCAAAATTAGAACATGATATGTTAATTGATTGGATTGTCACTGAAGATAGAATTATTGAGACTCAAAGATAGGCCATTCCTTTCTTTCCGATATCTTTTCTGCAGAATTTATGAGGCCAAGAAATCTTTTCAGATGCAGCATATGCATTTGAAATCGCAGATTCCAATGTATCGCCTAGTGCTGTAACCCCAAGTACTCTTCCCCCATTGGAAAGAATTTTTCCATCAGTTTGTTTTGTGCCTGCATGAAATACAAAGGCATTGGAAGGTATTGAATCAAAACCAACGATCTCTTCATTTTTTGGATAAGATTCTGGATATCCCTCAGATGCCAAAACAACGCAAACAGAATATTGGTCCTTCCAAGAAATTTCAGGCATTGAAGATAATTCACCATTTGCACTTGCTACAAAATAATCATACAAATCAAAATCCATTCTCATAGTAATGGGCTGGCATTCTGGATCACCCATTCTAACATTATATTCTAAAACATATGGTTCATTGTCTTTTAGCATTATTCCGGCATAAAGAAAACCCTTGAATGTAATTCCCTCTTTTTTCATAGACTCTATAGTTTTATTGATAATTTTTTCTTGAATTTTTTTTGCCAAATCTTTATCAATTATTGGTGTTGGGGAATAGGCACCCATTCCTCCAGTATTGGGACCTTTATCATCATCAAAAATTCTCTTATGATCTTGGCTAGAGGCCATGGGGATTGCAATGTTACCATCTGAAAGAGCTATGTAAGAGGCCTCAATTCCATCAATCCTCTCTTCTATGATGATTCTGTTTCCTGCATCACCAAACGTCTTTTCTGTCAAAATTGTTTGTATTGCAGATATTGCATCATCATAACCGTTGCAGACAATCACGCCTTTTCCTGCGGCCAATCCATCTGCTTTTACTACAACATCATAGTCTAAACCCTTTACATAATCTTGAGCTTTTTGGGCATCATCGAAGATCTCAAATCGAGCTGTAGGAATATTATTTCGCTTCATGAAGTTTTTTGCCCAGATTTTACTTGATTCTAATTGTGCTGCATCCTTTGAGGGTCCAAAAATTTTAAGATTTTTTTCTTTAAACTTATCAACAATTCCTGCAGCTAATGGTGCTTCAGGTCCAACTACAGTAAAACAATTATTTTTTTGAGCAAAATCTGCCAGTCCATCTAAATCATCAACATCAATGGATACATTGTTTTTTGTACCTCCATTTCCAGGAGCAGTAAATACAGTGTCAACTTTGGAGCTTTGAGATAATTTCCATGACAATGCATGTTCCCTTCCCCCAGAACCAATTACCAATACATTGACCAACAGAAAATATTTTTTGCTCAATTATATAATCCAAGTCTCGGAAAACCAATTTAGCTTTATAATGCCACAGATCTACCAAAAGCCAGATGGAATTATCTTCAAAATTTGATGCAAAGGCAATAGAGTCAGAAATTAAAGAATATGTAAAATCAATTGATATAGAAAAACAGATTTTTGCATCAGATAAACCTGAAAAGATAAGATTCATTGAAGGTCCTCCAACAATGAACGGAATTCCTCATGCAGGACACCTCAGAGGAAGAGTCATCAAAGATTTGTGGTACAGATACAATACACTCCAGGGGAAAAAAATTGAATTCAATGGAGGATGGGACACTCAAGGACTCCCAGTCGAACTACAAGTAGAAAAAGAGCTCGGAGTTACTGGAGGAAAAACAGAAGCAATCAAGCAATTTGGTATTGAGAGAATTGTGTCTGAATGTAAAAAAGTTGTTGAAAAATACAACAAGACGTGGGTAGAAGTAGATGGACTACTTGGAATGTCATTTAATCATGATAAGGCATACTGGACGTTTCGAGATGAGTTTATTGAAAGAGAATGGCAAGTCCTAAAAAAAGCAAATGAGAATGGAATTTTAGAAGAGGATTTTACAGTTATCGCATATTGTCCTAGCTGTCAAACATCTCTTAGTCATGCAGAAGTTAATCAGGGGTATGAGGAAGTAAAAGACCCATCACTATACTACAAAGTAAAGCTAGTTGATGAAGATGCATTTTTGATAGTATGGACTACAATGCCATTTACATTAGTTACAGATGCAATGGTAGGATTACAACCTGAAGAAGATTACGCATATGTGAAAGTAGAGAATGAGGTGTGGGTTGTTGGAAAAACAAGATTAGAAGAGTTTATGGCAGAAGTAAAAATTGAAGATTATAAAATTGAAAAAACTGTCAAGGGTTTAGAATTTGAAGGGAAAAAATACATCCATCCATTATTAGATTTAATTCCTGAATTAAAAGAGTGTTCAAATGCAGAAAACTTCCATGTAGCAGTATCAGAATCATTTGTTGATGCCAGTACAGGTAGTGGACTAGTCCATCTTTCTCCTGCAAATGGTGAAGAAGATATCAAAATTGCAAACAAAAGAAAAGTCAAAATTTTCAGCCCAATTGATGATGAAGTAAAATTCACATCTCATGCAGGAAAATATCAAGGGATGTTTGTAAGAGATGCAGACAGAACAGTTGTTGAAGATCTAAAAGAACACAACGCACTGGTAAAAATTGGAAAAATCAAACACAAGTATCCTCTTTGTTGGAGATCTCACCATCCAATTGTTTGGCTTGCTCGTAAAGGTTGGTTTTACAAATTGGACAGACTAGACAACAAAGCAATTGAGGCTGCTGAAAGTGTAGAGTATTATTTTGAACAACCAAAAAATAGATTCCTTGGAATTATCAAAGAAAGACATCCTTGGTGTATTTCAAGGGAGAGAATTTGGGGATGTCCATTACCAGTTTGGACATGCGAGGAATGTAGTGAGAGAAACTGGTTTTTTTCGAGAAAGGAGATTGTTGAATCAGCAGAAAATCTTCCAGATGGTCCAGACTTTGAGCTACACAGACCATGGATTGACAACATTACAATAAAGTGTAAAAAATGCGGAAGTACGAAAACAAAGAGAGAGGAATATGTCCTAGATACTTGGCACAATAGTGGTTCTGCACCATATTCATCACTTACTGATGAAGAGTATTCAAATGAAATTCCTGCACCATTCTTTACTGAAGGAATTGATCAGACCAGAGGTTGGGCTTACACTCTATTAATTGAAAATGTGATCCTAAACAACGGACCAACCCCCCCATACAAGTCATTTTTGTTCCAAGGACACGTACTAGATGAAAAAGGAGGAAAAATGAGCAAAAGCAAGGGAAATGTTTTGGAAGGAATTCAGTTGCTAGAAAAATATCCTGCAGATTTGATCAGATTCTATTTCATGTGGAAGGCAAGTCCAATTGAACCACTTAGTTTTAGCACAGAAGAATTAATGTCTAGACCATATCAAGTAATCAACACTTTATTCAATTTGCATTTGTATTTTAAACAAAATAGTCAGTATGACAATTTTGAAAAATCAAACACTGTAGAATGGGCAAAACAAGGGAATTTGTTGACATCGCCAGACATTTGGCTTTTATCAAAACTTCAAAAATTAATTATGAAAATTACAGATAGGAATAATTCATGCAAGTTTCATGAAGGGGCAAAAGCGATTGATGATTTCATCATAAACAATCTAAGCCAAATTTACATTCCCATTACAAGAGGAGAGTTATGGGATGAAGATGAGGATAAAAAACAAAGAAGACTTGCAATTTATGCAGTTTTAGGAGAGGTTCTCAAAACACTAGATATTTTGATTCATCCATTTTGCCCATTTACAAGTGAGTATCTGTATCAAACAGTGTTCGATGGAAAGAAAAGCATTCTTCTGGACAAATGGCCAGAATCCCAAGAGTCACTAATCAATGAAGAGATTGAAGAATCATTTGACATTATGAAAGATGTAGTGTCTGTCTCATCAGCTGCAAGAATGAAAGGTAAGTTGAAAAGAAGGTGGCCACTTAATGAGGCAAAAATCTGTTTAAAGAAAGGACTAAAATCAAAATTAGAATCACTCTCAGAACTTTTGCAGTCACAACTAAATGTAGAAAAATTCACAATTATTGAAAACGAAAAAGAATCAGGATTGGAACAAATTTTAGAGTTAAAACAATTAGGATTGCCTGCAAAACCAATAATTGATTTGGAGCGAAAAAGAATTGGTCCAAAAGCAAAACAACACATGGGAAAACTAGTTTCCAAGTTTTCTGAAACAAATCCCGAAGACATTATTTCGTCATTGCAAAAATATTCAAAATTTGATTTTGATATTGATGGAGAAATCATCTCACTTGATAGTGAAGATTTCGTTGTAGATTTTGATGCAGAAGAAAATTTTGCAGTATCAAAAAGAGATGATTACATAGTTTTCATATCCACTTTAAGAAACAAAGAGATGATGGCAAAGGGATTGATCAAAGATGTGGCAAGAAGATTACAAACATTGAGAAAAGAGAGAGGGTACAACCCTACGGATGTTTTAGGAGTTGCATCAATTTTAGATCTAGATGAAGAATCATTAGAAATGATCAAAGAGAAATCCGAAGACCTTGCGTTCCTGGTCAGAGTAAAACAAGTAAACTTTACAGAATCATGTAAAGAATACAAAGATGATGATATCGACGGTCAGAAGATTAGAATCTCCGTAGAGTGATTTTTTAAAATTTGATTGCAGTGCAAACTCACTTTTTATTAGTAAAAATTCAAAAATAATTCATATTCCAGAAGAGGTTGGCCATTAGGTCCCCAACCATATTCTCCCACCTCTTCTGAGAAATTTTATTTTATATTCAAATTTTATGAATAGCTTTTTATCATAACCATAAAGTACTGTGACAATGTCAGATTCAAAACCACATCATGTTGTAGGCGTAGAATTTCTCAAGCAGAACGGTCTGGACGTTGATGAGTTAATCGAAGAACTCAAGAAAAACGCAGCCGTCGAATTTGTGGCATATTATTACTTCACAAATCTCCGCTCATTCTGTACTGGAATGGAAGGCGAGGGGATCAAGGGAGTAATTGAGGATGCCAGACTTGAAGATTTGAGTCACTTTGAATCATGTATAGACAGAATCTTCCAACTGGGAGGAGAATTTCCAAAAGACATTGCTGACTTTTGTAAATCTGCTGGTGCTGATTTCTTGCAATCAGACAAGAGCACAACTCTACATGAGATTTTAGAGAAATGTCTCAAAGCAGAACAAGGAGCAATTATCAATTGGAACAAGGTCTGTAAAATGACTCATGGAAAAGATCCTATGACATATGATATTGCACAAAGCATTCTTGCTGAAGAAATTGAGCACGAATCATGGTTCTTAGAATTACTTGACGGTAGACCATCAGGACATATGAGAAGAAGATATTCTGGTGAAAGACCACACACAAGTAAACATTCTAGATCTCTTGATAGTCTCTAATTCTTTTTCTTTATTTCTTATTTCTAACTAGCTTTGAATAAAGACAAATAGTAAAAATACATTGTTTTATCAGGGTTAAATAGAAAAATCACGTATTGATAATATGGTAAAACAGATTAGTCTTGATGCATGGCAGATTCAGCATTTAGAAGAATTACTTGAAAAAGGTTCAAAAATTGTAGAGAAGACCAATCGACCAATTGTACTTTACAGACAAACCCTTGAGGAAGAAGACGAATCATATGAAGAGATTGTATGTACACTTACCAAAGGATATGTAATTGAGCAAATGGTAACATCAGGAGGAGTTCTAGTCCCAAGTTTTCACCAACAGTTTGTTTTTACCATAGAAGAGTACCCTCAGGAATTACTGAGGAAAAGTAAAGATCGCTTTTTAGAAATGATAGATTTTCTTGATGAACAATTAAGATAACATCATAATTAATAAAGACCATAAAATTGACGATTTTTGCATGCAATTACTAGAATTTCAGGCTAAAGAGCTATTTCGAGAGTATGGAATTAATCTTCTAGACAGTATTTCATCAACAAATATCGAAGAAGGTAGAAAGCATGCTAAAGAGTTAGGATATCCATTTGTAATCAAAATCCAAGTACCAGTAGGAGGTAGAGGCAAGGCTGGAGGTATCCAAAAATGCCAAAATGATGATGAATTTGAGATAAAATACCCACAAGTAATGGATTTGACAATAAAGGGTGAAAAAGCAAGAGCCATTCTTCTTGAAAAGATGGCAGATATCAAAAAAGAGTTGTATCTTTCAATATTTTTGAACCGTTCAAAGAGATGCTACACAATTATTGCATCTGCTGAAGGTGGAGTTGAGATTGAATCAGTAAAGAACCAAATTATCAAAGAGATAGGATTAGGAGAAGTATCAGACGAGGTGGCACAAGAAGTTGCAAAAGAAATGGGATTAGAAGGAAAGCACGCAGAAGGAGTGATAGACACTCTGAAGAAATTATCAAAACTTACAATCGAAAAAGAGGCAGAGTTGGTAGAGATCAATCCATTAGCAATTATGCAAGATGATACAATTATGGCATTAGATGGAAAATTTGTTACAGATGATAACAGTAACTTTAGACATCCAGAATTAGAAAAATATCAAGAAAAATCAGCAATTGAAGAACAAGCTGAGAAGAGCGGATTTTCATTAGTAGAATTGGATGGAGATATTGCTGTTGTAGGAAATGGTGCAGGATTGGTAATGTCAACTCTGGACATGTTATCTGACAATGGGGGAAAGCCAGCATGTTTCTTAGATGTTGGAGGAGGTGCCACAACTGAATCAGTCTATGAAGCATTGACTTTGATAAGTAAGTTAGACAGAGTGAAAGGTATTCTAGTAAATCTGTATGGAGGAATTGTGAAAACTACAGTTGTAGCTGAAGCATTTCTAAAGGCATACGAAGACAATGTAATTGATTTGCCAGTATTTTCAAGATTAAAGGGAACAGAGTCAGAGAAAGCAACAGAGATGTTGCAAGGTTCTAGAACCAAAATTTTTAGCACTGTTGAGGAGGCAATTAATGCAGCAGTGATGGGGGTAAAGAAATGACAGATATCTTTGCATTACTAAAAGGAAATCCAGAGGATCCTGATTTCGAAAAGAAAGGAGTAATTGTACAAGGAATTACTGGGGCATATGGTTCACTTCATGCAAGAAATATGATTGCATATGGAACAAATGTTGTAGCAGGGGTAACTCCAGGAAAAGGAGGTCAAAAATTTGAAGATAAAGTTCCAATTTACAATACAATGAAAGAAGCAGTTGATGCAACAAATGCAAAAATTTCAATTGTTTTTGTACCAGCAAAATTTTTCCTAGGCGCTGCTAAGGATGCACTAGAAGCAGGAATCAAACTTCTGGTTGCAATTCCAGAACATGTTCCAGTCAGAGACACAATGGAAGCTTTGGAGCTAGCAAAACAAAAGGATGCGGTAATCATTGGCCCAAACACACCAGGAATCATGATCCCAGAATTAATTAAAATTGGAATAATGCCACCAATGCCTTTCAAGGCGGGAAAGATTGCAGTATTATCAAAAAGTGGAACTTTACTTTATGAGATTTCAGATGCACTTACCAATTCAGGATTCGGTCAATCAATCACCATTGGTATTGGAGGAGATCCAGTAAATGGTACAAGACTAATCGATGCTTTTGAAATGGTCAAAGATATTCCAGATTTGGAAGGAATGGTCGTAGTAGGTGAAATAGGAGGAGACTCTGAAGAGATGTTAGCTCAAAGAATTATTGATTCAGGATTTAACAAACCAACTGTTGCATATATTGCAGGAAGAGCTGCTCCAAAAGAGAAGAGAATGGGACATGCAGGTGCAATTGTGATGGGAACATACGGTTCAGCAGAATCCAAAGTGTCAATGTTTAACAAGGCAAACATTCCAGTAGCAAAAAGACCAGCAGAGGTACCTGTTTTATTAGCTGGAAAGATGGAAAAATCCGATTAGATTAAAAGAGAGAGATTTAGGAGAGAAACAAATGCCAATCACAGACCCAGAAAAGAAACGAATTGCACAACAGGCAAGACTTGTCATGAGAATTTGTTTTAATTGTGGTTGCAGAAATGACATTGATGCAACTAGATGTAGAAAATGTCGAAATCCATACTTGAGATTAAAGAATAGAAATCTCGGCGTAAAGAAATAGAATTAAAAATTCATCAATCTTTGCCTATAATCAACAATTGCAGATTTTATATTAGAATTGTATCTCATTACAAAAGATTTTGCCATCTCAGGTTCATCTAATTCTTCCAGTGAAATTTGCAGATCATCAGGTAATTGCTCATTCATCTGATAGAGAATTTTTGCAGCATCAACATATTGTCCAAGATTTTCAGCATAATCAAAGGCCAATTGCATCCGGTCTATTAACGCATCAAATTCTTGTAATGACATAGTGAAATTTTGAAGAATCAGTACTAAAGACCTAGGTAATAACAAAATATCCAAAATCTAAAGACAAAAAAGCTTGTAGTTTTTTAATTTTATTGGACCGGTCGTCTAGTTTGGTTTGGATGACGCACTCACACTGCGTAAGAGATCAATTCTCCGCAAAGGTCGTGGGTTCAAATCCCATCCGGTCCACCTACTTAAAATTAGACAACATATCACAAAAATCATGAAAGCCAGATTTCCCGGAAAATGTGTAGAATGTGGAGAGGCAATCAAAGCAGGAAAAGAGATTCTAAAAAACTCCAAAGAACAGTGGGTTCATGCTTCTTGTTCGGATTTAGAAGATGAATTACCATAGTATGAATTTGTAATAAATTTTTTAAATAACTTTGGCAGAAACAACTCAAATGAAAACAAAGTCAAGTATCTTTCTTGCAGTTATTGCATCACTTACAGTTCTGATGTTTCCATCAGAAATAATTGCAGAAACTACAGAAACTACAACCATCACTCCAATCAATGAGGAGATAAGTCTTCAAAAAACAGTTACCTCAATGATTGTTCCTGAAGATAATTCTTTACCTTGGGGATTTGTAACTGGCAGTCCTTCAGAATATGTTGAGAGGCATCCAGTAATCATTCAGTTCTTTGATGAGGCTGATGACTTGGTACATGTTGCCCAAGTAGATGTCAAAGGAGATGGTTCATACGAATACAAGTTTAGAGTAACTAGTATTGATGAAAATGGAAATATGGAAAAAGCCTTTGAAGGCGAGTATACTGTCATCATATACAGAGTCATCCCAAACACAAATCAACTAGTCTAAACACTCTTTATTTTTCACAGAATTCATATACTAATCAAGGAAATGTTAGCTAGAAAATGAGCAAAAATTTTTGGCACGATATAGAATCAGGTGAGGATATTCCTGAAATAATCAACGTAGTAGTTGAGATACCCAAAGGTTCTATGAACAAATACGAATACGATAAAAAACATAACATGATAAAACTCGACAGGGTTTTATTTTCACCATTTCACTATCCAGGAGATTATGGACTAGTTCCTCAAACACTTTCTGAAGACGGTGATCCATTGGATGCTCTGGTTCTGGTTACCAATCCAACATATCCAGGCATACTTATTGAAGCAAGACCAATAGGATTACTACAGATGAAAGACAATGGGGATTTAGATGACAAAATTATTTGTGTTTCCACAAATGATCCTAGATATCTACACACAGTAGATATTTCAGACATTGAAGATCATTATCGCTCTGAGATTGCACACTTTTTCCAAGTATACAAAGACTTGGAAGGAAAGAAAGTTGAGATATTAGGATGGCAATCGGCAAAAGAAGCAAAGGGCATAATTGTTGAATCAATTAAAAGATACAAGAATACTTTGAAGAAATTTTAATTTTCATCAACAAGTAAAGTCATATCTAATTCATCTATCTGAGCTTGAATTGCTTTTCTCAAGGTTTCATCATGTATGTCACAGAATTTGAAATAGTTATCTGCAGTTTGAAAGCATCCACAGATCCATCGGGTTTTCTTTTCCCCCTCTACTGTCCATTTTGAGTATTTTTGTTCGCTCATACAATATCTAATATTATTGATCTAAAAAATGTGTCTTGTAGAAAAAGGAAAAAGTGTTTAAGGACAGCCTTCCATTTTTTGGATAAAGTAGCCGTTTTCCTTAATTGCCTGTTCAACAGGCTCTGGTGCACCTTGTGAGTGACAGAATTGACATTCATTTTGTGTCATAGTTGCGTCACCTTCACCAATAGAGGATAACCATTCTTTGCCATATGCAATGGCTTTTTCATGATCTTTTTCACCAGTAATTACATCAAAGTGCATGGTGTGACCATCTGCTGCTTTGACATAAGTGTCGTATACGTGAATTTCCATAAATTTAATCAAAAAAAGGCATATTTAATTCAAAATGAATTTTTGATTCCTACTTGATCTTAACTGTGCGTCCCATTGATTTTTTCGGAATTTTGATTTCTAACCTTCCCTTGGAAAACTTCGCAATGGTCTTTTTTGTATCAATCTTACCTGGAAGGGATACTGATTTTTTAAAATACTCAAACTTTGAAATTTTTCCCAGTTTTTCTTCAGAATATTTTTCTTTTAGTTTTGCCTCCACATTTATCGTGCTTCCATCAAAAGTTACTTTGATGTCTTTTTTATTTACCATTGGTAGATCGAATTCAAGCAGCCAGTAATTATCAAATTCCTTGAAATGCGATAGGGGGGACAGTATTCGATGCTCAATGTCATCAATCAGAGAACTAATTGATGGGAAAACAGTTCTAATTTCAAAATCTTCTTTCATTTAATCACCTGTATATGTGAGGGGTCCTCTCCTGCCTTTCTTGTTGTTGTTGCAATGTACGAATTGTTTCCTCCATTAGATTTCTGTGTTGAATACGTAGTTTGTCGATTTTATTTTTTATATCTAGAATGTCAACTTTGACATTCAAAACTTTTGCCAATGTTTCTATTGCTATAATGGATGCTTCAGGATCTGGAAAAAATGGATGACATTCAGCATACAATACCAATGCAGGAATCTTTGTTTTTCTAAAAACTGAAATTATTGCAGCATCTGTCCCAAAAATTGAACCATCCAAGAATTTTGAAATCTGATTTTTGTATAATGTGTTTTCCAATATTGGATGAGTGGTCAAACCAAAAATCTTTGATGCATTTTTTTCTTTATTTGTTGTTTCCATCCCGCTAACTATGATTATTTTTTTTACTGTGTTTTTTTTACAAAATTCATGTATCGCCAGAGCAAAATTTTCTGCCATGTATTGATTAAATGGAACATCAGAAATAATCACAAAAATATTTTTTTTATTGTATACTCTAATCGGGGCAAGAATCTCCCCATTTTCTACAAATAGTGTTGAGGGCAAATCAGGAACTTCAATTTCTCCAATTTGTCTCATTTTTAGAGAATGGATCAGATATGAAATTGTAAAAGTTCCAACTAGCCCGTTACTTGGAAATCCCACAAGTAATGTGTTTTCATTAGTATCTAGTTTTAAGCTCTTCAAGATTCCCCTCTAAGAATGATTTTGATGTAAATCTATCCATTAAATCACTTTGCAATTAGCACCGGTTTTTTTGATTTATGTAGTACATAATTAGATGTACTTCCTAAGAACATCTCTTTTGCTGCACCCATACCTCTTGAACCAATAACTATTAGATCAAAATTATTTTTATCAGCAATCTCTACAATTCTTTTTCCTTCATCCCCATATGAAACTCTGTCATAAAACAAAATTCCTTTCTTTGCTGCAATTAGTTTTGCTTTTTTCATGATTTTCTGTGCATGTTCTAGGAGAATTTTTTCTACGGGTGTAATAGGATCGTTAGTTCTAGGTTTTGTTATTCCGAGTATGTAAATTCCAGTAATTGTGGCATGACTTTGTCTTGCCATGTGAATTGCCATATCCAATCCTCTAAAAGAATTTGAAGATCCGTCTAAAGGAACTAAAATCTTTGTAATTTTGTCTACCACGTAATGGTTTTAGATATTTTTAATTTAAAAATATTTTATGATTATCTTTTATGATTTTCACTTTTGATATTCTAAGAGAGTGGTAAATAATCAAATTACTAAATAAAACTGTAAAATGACTGATCCCAAAAATATGACTATTGCAGATGTAATGACCAAATCAGTGGTCTCTGTGGATTCTTCCATGAATGTCCAAGAAACAGCAAAAATGATGGAAGATGCAAAAGTGGGTGCAGTCATAGTCATGGAGAACAATACACCCGTAGGAATAATCACAGACAGAGATTTTACCGCCAAAATTGTTGCTCATGTTTACCCAATAACAGCACCTGTCAAACAGATAATGTCTTCTCCAATATTTTCAGTCAGTTCTGATGAATCAATAAGATCTGCTGCAGATTTAATGCATGAAAGAGGAATTAGAAAATTGCCGGTAATTGACAATGATAAAGTAGTTGGAATTATCACGGCATCAGATATCGTGAACTTGCTTGCAGTCTCAACAGAAGATGACATTAAAGACATTTACTTTCATTCAGTTGCAAAGATTTTTACGAATTATAGCCCATATAATTAATAGAAATGGTATTACCTATTGTCGTATTAGTTGCAATTCCCATATTTCTTGGAATTTCTTATGTGATGCCATTTGATCAACCGGAAGTTGTTGAAGAACCTGCAATCCCAGAATATTCTGGAGCAACTTTTCTTTATGTATTATTGATGGGCATATGGGTTCTTTTTTTGTTAAGAATTATTATCTTGATGAAGAAGGGATCTTACAAGATAACTCAGAGGTATTGAAATGAATACAGCACCCTATTGGAACAAAAAAGTTTGTTCTGATTGCAAACGAATGAAATGTCAAAAAGGATGTAATTGTGATTGCCATCAATTAAGAGACAGAATAGATTGAGATTCTTATAGATGGTTCAACCTTGTTGAATCATGAAACACATAGTCAATGTTCATTTTGCTTCAACAAAAATTATTTTAGAATTAGATAATTCACATGCTCCAAAAACTGTAAATGAGTTTGTAGAAAAATTACCATTCACAGTACAACTTAATGTATGGGGTGAGGAGATCTATTCTGAAGAATCACCAATTGACCAACCCGAAGAAAATGCAAAATCACCTGTACAACTAAATGACGTAGCTTACTGGCCTACAGGAAAAGCGATTTGTCTTTTTTATGGACCGACTCCTATCGGAAAACCAGGAGAAATCACCCCAGCATCCCCAGTGAATATTTTAGGCAAAATTATAACCCCAGACAAATCTGTTCTTGTTAAAGCTGATGGAGTAAAGGCCACATTCAGTAGAGATTGATTATTTTTCTTCAATTTGAATTTCTTTAATCTCAGATTCCAAAACATATGCTTTCAAATCCTTGTTTACACCCGAGTAAATTATCCACACATAGGGATTATTTTCCATGAATTTTCTATCAGTAGATGAGGGTACTGCTTGGGAATTTGGATGAGAATGAAAAATTCCAATCACATCAATGCCCAATTCTTTTTGTTTTTCATGCATTTCCAAGGTTTGTTCTGGTGAGAGGGTAAATTCAATTGGAGAATTTTCAATATTTTCTGTTATCCAAATCTCTTTTACGGTATTACCATCACCATACAAAATTGCGCATGATTCATTTGGTTTTTCGTTTTCAGCGAGTTCTGTTAGAATTTTTTTATGTGAATTTGATAAGATGATTTTCTGCAAATCTATTCTACAACAACAGTGCCAACCATCCATGGATGGAATGTACAGTAATAATCATAACTTCCAGTTTCTGTAAATGTAAATTCAAAACTATCTCCTGCCATCATCATTTCAGAATCAAATAATCCTGTTGCATCTGCAGGTGGCATACCAGAAGTAACTGTATGTACTGTGGTATCTGCATTATCCCATAGAATAGTATCTCCAACAGATATTGTAACTACCTCCGGATCATAATAGATTTGACCATCTTCTGGAATTGCTGCGCCTTCAGGCATTACAACTTTGATTGGTTCCTTTGCACCTTCAACAGTTAATGTTGCGACCATCCATGGGTGTACAATACAAAAGTATTCGTATTCTCCAATTTCTAAATTAGTTGTATCAAATCTAAATGATTCACCAGATGCTAACAATCCAGTATCAAAGGTTTCTCCAAAGTCTGCAGAACTAGTTGCAGTGTGAGCTACTACATCAACATTAACCCATTCAACAACTGTTCCTTGTTGAACAACTGCTGCATCTGGTGCATAATCTGGATTTCCTTCTTGTGCAGAACCTTCAAGAATTTCAATTGTAAATACTGGACCTGTTGGTGCAACTTCACCATCTTCAGGTTCTTCAACTGCAACTTCTTGTGGAATCATGTATGTGTCTGGTCCTACCAATCCAAATGCAATCCATGCAATGATTCCTGTAGCTGATGCTAGTGCAACAATCGAACCAACCGGTTTCAATATCTTTGGATGTTTCATAGCAAGATATGCTATAATGATTGAAGGAAATGCAATACCCATCAAAATTCCTGCCATTGTAACTGTGTATGCCGAAGTATTCATCGTAAATGCAAACGCTCCAAATGCAAGTGAAATTGAAGCTATAACTAAAACAGTAGCCTTTGCTCTGTTACTGGTGGAAACCCCTCCATCTAAGATGCCTGCTGCTAAGAAAATCAGTCCTACAAACATAGTAAGTCCAGTTAATGCATGCATTCCATCAATGAATGTGTGCGCAATCTCAGCATAAGATATTACGACTCCTGCCAAACCTATGGCTGTAAGTCCCATTCCTGGCATCATGAGGTCCCAATTACTCATTTAAAGTAGCTGGTAGGACTGAGATACTTATTCCTTTTGAAATGGCATGGATCAATAGACGAAGAAATTAAATGGCTTTGGGCTAGGATAGAGTGAGATTGGGATTTAATGAAATAATGGAGATATCCAAACCAAGGATAGTAGTTCTTCTAGTAATTACCGCAGTTACTTCCATGTATGCTGCAAGCAAATTGGTTCCAGGTGCTCCCGAACTTGATTATTTATCATATTTACACATCATCATAGCTGGTGCACTGGCGTCAGCAGGATCTAGTGCACTTAACCACTATTACGACAAAGATATTGATCCAAAAATGGAGAGAACAAGTAAAAGACCCATTCCATCAGGGAGAATGGCTGCATCCCATGTTTTGATTTATGGTTTAGCTGTTAGTTGTATTTCGGTAATCTATGGATTTTTTGCTCTAAATCCAGTTTCAGCATTCTTTATCGCAGTTGGCATTTTCTCTTACGTCATAATCTACACTGTTTGGTTGAAACGTCTAAACACTTCAAACATTGTGATTGGTGGTATTGCTGGTAGTGCAGCTGCTTGGGCTGGTTGGGCGGCAGCTACTGGAAGTATGGATTTGTTAGGATTCTTAGTTGGATTTCTCGTATTTGTTTGGACACCATCACACTTTTGGTGTCTTGCAATGAAAATAAAAGACGAATATGCACAAGCAGAAGTTCCAATGTTGCCTGTTGTAATTGGAATGCAAAAAACTTCAAAGTACATTTTAGGAAACACGATAATTCTGCTCCCTTATTCTTTGATTCTTTCTTTCATTCCAGACGGAATGGGTGTAGTATATACAATAATTGCAGCTGTGTCTGGTGGATTGATGTTAGCATATCACTACAAGCTTACAAAGACTCCTACATCCGAATTTGCTTGGAAAGCATACAAAGTAACAGCTCCTTATCTAACAATAATTTTTGTTGCAGTTGCATTAGATGCTGCTTTCCATATTCCTTTATTCTAGGAATTATTTTTCAAAACCAGGAAAACTTGCTTCATAATCTTTTTCCATCATTTCCTTGTTTTGTTCTTCGACTTCGTCAACCTCAATTTTTTCTACAAAAACCTCGATTCTACGCTCGTCTTTTGTAATCCAAGAAACTTTGATGAGTCCTAATATCTCCAAATCCAAAAGAATTTTGTTGAATTTAGCATCAGGCAGATTAAATCCATCTTTTGTTAGACTTTTGTAAAGCTCAACATCAGTTAGGGAGCCTGCATCTTTGATTTTGTCAAATACTGTGTTTCTGATTGGAATGGTCATTTTTATCCGTAGAATGTTTTATCTCCTGTCTTTGGCACCACGTTAGATATACTTTCCTTAACTGATTTGTACCACTGATCAACTTCTTTAGTAATTGAAGGTCTAACTTGTTTCAAACTATTTGCAAAGTCCTGACTGGAAATTTTTGTAGCATTGTTTTGCATTGCTTGGACTGCAGCTTCTCTACATAATGCAGCTAAATCAGCACCAGTATAGTTTTGAGTTGCGACTGCAATTTCTTGTAATTTGACATCACTTGTAAGTGGCATCTTCTTTGTTAGAATTTTGATAATTTCCAATCTTCCTTTCTCATCAGGTGGTGCCACATATAGTACTAGGTCAAGTCTTCCAGTTCTCAACAATGAATTATCAATCACATCAGGTCTGTTTGTAATTCCAATGACAACTACACGTGAAGAAATTCCTTCTTCAATTTCGGTTAGTAATTGACTAAGAATATTTTCTCCAACTCCTCCTTCACCAGATTTATTTCTGGCAAGTGAATCCAACTCATCCAAAATAACTACACATGGAGATGATGCTTTTGCTTTTCTGAAAATCTCCCTAACAGCTTTCTCAGATTCTCCAACCCATTTTGAAAGAATTTCTGGACCCCTTACAAGAATCATGTTTGCTCCTGTCTCAGTTGCAAGAGCGCGTCCAAGCAGAGTCTTTCCACATCCAGGTGGACCATAAATTAATGCACCTTTTGGTGGTTTTATTCCCATTTTTGTAAATTTAGTAGGCTCATTCATTGCTAAAATCAAATTATCAGTAAGTGATTTTTTGATATCATCCAATCCACCTACATCTTTCCACCAAACTTTTGGTCGCTCTACATAGAATTCCCTCATTGCAGTGGGGACAACCTCATGCATTGCATCGTAAAAATCAATTAGTTTGATCTTCATTGATTGCAGGACTTCAGATGGAATCTTTTCGGTTTCAAGATCTATTTCTGGCAAATATCTTCTAATTGATTTCATTGCAGACTCTCTGCAAAGTGATTTGATATCTGCACCAGTATATCCGTGCAACTCTGATGCCAAGTCTTTTAGATTGATATCCTCATCAATTGGCATACCTCTCGTGTGAATTTGTAAAATCTCAATTCGTCCATCTTCATTTGGTACTGAAATCTCAAACTCTCTGTCAAATCTTCCAGGTCTTCTAAGTGCCGGATCAACACTATCAGGTCTGTTTGTTGCACCAAGGACTATCACATTACCTCTATCATTTAGACCGTCCATCAATGCCAAAAGTTGAGCTACAACTCTCTTTTCAACATCACCATACGCCTCTTCTCTTTTTGGTGCAATTGCATCAATTTCATCAATGAAAATTATGCTTGGAGAATTATCTTTTGCTTCTTTGAAGATATCTCTTAGCTTTGCTTCTGTTTCTCCATAGTATTTGTTCATAATTTCCGGACCATTAATTGGAAACATGTTAGCTTCTGATTCACTTGCCATAACTTTAGCAAGTAATGTCTTACCACATCCGGGTGGACCATAAAGCAAAATTCCACTATGTGGTTCTATTCCCAATCTAGCAAA
>JAJETY010000018.1 GCA_021268355.1 Candidatus Nitrosopumilus sp.
GGATGATATGCCAATCTTGCTCTTGTTGCATAGTATTGGTTTGAACATGCTGTGTAACCAGTGACTGTAGCTTTTTGTTGATTCCAATCAGATGTTGGAACTTTACCAACAGGAGCAGTCATTCTAACAAAGTATCTGTTAGGAGCTGGAGAATAACCTGTTACCTTTGCTCTATACTGATGAAAGTCAGTCATTGGAGCATCATAGTATGCTGATTCCAGAGCTTCGTTTGGAGTTGCTGGTGGTTGTGCTGTGGTTTCAGCTGGTTTTGGAGCTTCCTTTGGTTTAGGAGCTTCTGCTGGTTTTTCTCCCATACCTTTTGGCAAGGTTGGTTTTGGTTTTGCGGTTTCAGCAGGTTTTGGAGCTTCCTTTGGTTTAGGAGCTTCTGCTGGTTTTTCTCCCATACCTTTTGGCAAGGTTGGTTTTGGTTTTGCGGTTTCAGCAGGTTTTGTCTCAGCTGGTTTCACTTCAGCTGGTTTTGTCTCAGCTGGTTTCACTTCAGCTGGTTTTGTCTCAGCTGGTTTCACTTCAGCTGGTTTTGTAAGCTGAGATGAAAGTGAGTTTAGTTTTGCTTCTAATTCGGCAATCTTGTCTTCAAGATCTTTTTTAGTTTGCTTTTTAGCAGCTGCCATTAAACTGGATGAATAATTCGGGGTTTATGAGCATTTGGGTTATTACCATAGACAAGTTTGATCAAGTTTTATAAGCACAGATCACTTACTGATATCATATGGATGACTTTGAGAAGGAATTTCCTGAATTTGACTGGAAAAACACACCTGCCTACAAGCACCCAGGAGGAAAAGATTGCCCATGCCCAAAGCACGAGTATATTCGAGAACAGATCAATTTTACAAAACAGGTAAACGAGAAAGGAAAAGAGCCAGCCAAAGTCACACTCAAGTTTTGTCCAGATCATTATAGAGTTTACATGGATGAGGTAATTCCAGCAATGCCCCTCAAGTACAAAATACTAACAAAAATTGCATTGAAACTTGGAGCAATTCAAGTTGAGCAGTTAAAGTATATGGAATCCGAATTATGTTTCTACTGCAAGTTTGGCTCTGGAGGACATGATAAAAAGACAGAACTCCCACCAATGTAAAAACAATATTTCTCGTGCTAATTCAAATCAAATCTAGTTAAGCTTATACTTGAACCAGATTGAGAATTAATGTGCCAATAGAAGATATTTCAGAATTTATTTCAGCACTTGAAAAAAATGGAGAATTAAAACGAGTTAAGACCCAAGTTGATTCTAATTTAGAAATTGCAGAAATTATGAGAAGAGAGATGTATTCAAACGGTCCTGCAATTCTTTTTGAAAATGTGAAAGATTTTGACATCCCAGTTTTAGGTAATGCATTTGGATCTATGAAAAGATTAGAGATAGGTCTAGAAATGACAGATTTTACTGAAATTGGAAAACGAATTACAGACATGACAAAAATGGATATGCCTTCAGGATTTCTAAATAAAATTAAAAAACTTCCAGAACTATCAAAGATGACGGCCTCATTTCCAAAATCAGAAACAAGCGGTCCAGTAACTGAAATCACATCAACTAATGCATCCTTTGAAGATTTTCCAATTTTGAAATCTTGGCCAAATGATGCAGGTAGATTCATCACATTGGGTTTAGTTGCAACAAAACATCCAGAGACAGGAGTTAGAAATCTAGGAGTATACAGAATGCAGATTGTAGATAAAACTCATGCATTAATGCATTGGCAAAAACACAAAAGAGGAGCTGACCATGGAGATATTTCAAAAGACAGAGGGGAAAAAATTCCTACTGCAATAATTATAGGTGGAGAACCAGCAACAGTATTTTCATCAATTGCTCCAGTTCCAGAAGGATTAGACAAATACTTGTTTGCAGGAATCACAAGAAAAGAAGGTATCAAAATGGTAAAATGTAAAACAATTGATTTGGATGTTCCTGCAAATGCCGAAATTGTGTTTGAAGGATATGTAGACCCAGCAGACATTAGGGATGAAGGTCCATTCGGAGATCATACTGGTTACTATACACCTGTTGAACCATATCCAACATTCACGCTAACAGGTATTATGAGAAGAAAGAAACCAACCTACGTCACCACTGTAGTAGGAAAGCCAATTCTTGAAGATGCATATATTGGAAAAGTGATTGAACGTTCATTCTTACCACTAATTCAGATGTTTCATCCAGAGGTTGTTGATTTCAGTATGCCCGCAGCAGGTTGGTTCCAAGGATTTGCCATAATTTCAATTAAGAAAAGATATCCAGGTCAAGCAAAAAAAGTCATGATGGGGTTATGGGGGATGGGACAGTTATCACTAACAAAAATGTTCGTAGTTGTTGATGAAGATATCAACGTTCACGACATTAATGATGTAATTTGGGCAATCACCACTAGAGCAGATGCAGCTAGAGACACCACAATAATCAATAATGCCCCTACAGATACTTTAGACCCAGCATCACCACTTGTAAACTTGGGGTCAAAGATGGGAATCGACGCAACACAGAAAACAAAAGAAGAAGGATATCAAAGGGAGATTCAACAACAAGTAAAAGTTGATGAAGAAACAAAGAGTTTAGTTGATTCAAAATGGTCTAATTATGGACTATGATACTAATACGGAATTATAGAAATTATCTCGCTCTTCAACAGTATAACCAATTTGATGAATTGCGTCAATGATAATTTTGTCAGTTAGTTCTGTTGACCTAGCGCCAGTACATGAAACTACCTCTTCACCAATTAAGGTTCCTCCAAAGTCATCAGCACCATATTGTAAAGCCAATTGAGCCATACCAACACCATTTGTTAACCAAGATGATTGAATGTGAGGTATGAGACCATCAAAGATCAATCGAGAGATTGCAATCATTTTCAGTAATTGAATCCCACCAGTACCAAATTCGACTAATCCCTCTTCATGCATCAGTGTATTGTTTGGTTCAAAATTCCAGGGTATGAATGCCATGAATCCTTTAGTTTTTTCTTGTAATTTGACAAGTTTGAAAAAGTGTTCAACAATATCATTTTTGTTTTCTACATGTCCATACATCATTGTTGCAGAAGAAGGAATTCCCAGAGAGTGAGATTCATCCATAATTCTAATCCAGTCAGCACTTGAGATTTTTTTGGGACTAATAATTTCTTTAACAGAATCAGTCAAGATTTCAGCTCCTGCACCAGGCATTGATTGTAATCCTGCATCTTTCAATCTAGACAAAATTTCTTTTGTTGAAGATTTTTCTACTCTAGCAATCATATCGATTTCTGATGTGGATAATCCATGGACTCCTACTTGAGGGAATTTTTTCCTGATCATTCTAAATGCATCTTCATAATATTCAATTTTCAAATTTGGGTTATGTCCACCTTGAATCAGAACTTGACGAATTTTAAACATGTCCCATGCTGTTTTGACTCGAGATTCAATTTGTTCCAAAGTTAGAGTGTAAGAATCATCAGATCCAGGAGATCTATAGAATGCACAGAATTTGCAATCAGTTATGCAGACATTAGTATAGTTCAAAATAATATTATTTACAAAAGATGCTTTCTTTCCAAATTGTTTTCTTGTTAAATGTCCGGAAACGAGTCCCATTAGATGAACATCATCTGATTCTAAAAGTCGCATACAATCTTCAGGACCAGGCCTTTTTCCATTAAGAGAATTTTCGAGAATATCTTTAATGTCACTTTTTTGAAGTTGTTCAGTTGTCTGACTCAATTGCCTTTAATCCTTCAGAATTTCTATTTAATCCTTGATAGAAAAAATAACAGGGTTTTTGTGCTTAAAACATTACAAATTTGAGATTGAGGCTGCACATTATTTTTAAGTAGGGCACAAAAAACAAATTCACACATGGTATCAGGAAACCAAATTAGACTAAATCGAATTCTTAGAAAAGGGAGAATGTTATGTATCCCGATGGATCATGGTATTTCTAATGGTCCTATTGAGGGCCTTGAGGATCCAGCATCAACAATTTACAAATGTGAAAGTCATGGACTTACAAGTGTAATTATTAACAAAGGAATTATCAAATCATTGCCAAAACCACCCAAGGTAGGAGTCTTAGTTCATTTTTCTAGCAGTACTGCATTGTCATTATCACCAAATCGAAAAATGCTTACAGGTACTGTAAAAGAGGCAGTTGCGTTAGGGGCAGACGGAGTTTCGTTACATATCAACATTGGTGGAAAAGAAGAGCCTGAAATGCTAGAACAATTAGGATTAACTGCAGATCAATGTCACAGATGGGGAATGCCATTATTAGCAATGATGTATCCTAGAGGTGAGAATATCAAAGATCCACACGACCCAGAAGTTGTTGCACATGTTGCTAGAATTGGAGCAGAGTGTGGAGCAGATATTGTTAAGACATTATACACTGGAGATATTGATTCATTTTCAAAGGTTGTAAAAAGTACACCAGTCCCAATTGTAATTGCAGGTGGACCAAAAGCGAAAACAGATTTAGATATTCTTCAAATGACTGAAGATGCCATTACAGCAGGAGCAAAAGGAGTTACATATGGAAGAAATATCTTTGCACATAAAACACCTGAAAAAATGGTAGAAGCATTAGCTGAAATAATTTTCAGAAAAGGTACCGCAAAGGAAGCAATGAAGAAAATTGAGTAAGAGTAGAGAATTAATCATTTCCCCAAAAGGTTCACAGTCACAATTATCCAAGCTTTTGCCTCAATTAGAGGATGAAGGAATCAAAATGGTATTCCTTGACCCAAAGAAAATAGGAAAGAAAAAGACCAAATTGCAAACAGTTTATCCTTCAAACAACGCCAACTACGTAATACTTGAAAAAGAAAATGCAGTAAAACCAAAGGGGAAAAAAGTTGGAAGAAAATTTCAAGTTTTATCAAATACAGATATTGAAAATATTCTAACCATTGCAAAAAAAGGCCTTGACTTTGTAGTGGTAGAAGTCAAAGATTGGAAAATCATTCCTTTAGAGAACATCATAGCAAAGCTACACAAAATACACACCAAAATTTTTGCAATTGCAAGAACTCCAGAAGAAGTGAGAAAAATGTTTTCAATTTTAGAAGTGGGAGTGGACGGGGTTATTTTCAGTACATCTTCAATTAATGAAGTCAGAGAAGCAATGGTTTACCTAGGAACCAGAAGCTTTGACATGAAACCTGCCAAAATTATCGATATTAAGGAAGTAGGTGATGGTGAAAGAGTTTGCGTAGACACGGCATCAATTCTACATAAAGGAGAGGGAATGTTAATTGGAAGCAGATCCAACTTCTTATTTTTAGTGCATAATGAATCAGTAGGTTCATCATTTACTTCACCAAGACCATTTAGAGTGAATGCAGGGGCAGTTCATTGTTACACCTTATCTCCAGATGGAACGACCAACTACCTGTCAGAAGTAGAAACAGGTTCAGAAGTATTAATTCTAAATTCTAAAGGAAAAGCAAGAAGAGCAACTGTAGGTAGATCAAAGATAGAAAGAAGACCAATGTTAATGATTAAAGCTCAAGTAAGAGATGAAATAGGAGGAATAATTGCTCAAGATGCAGAAACAATTCGTTTTGTAAAACCAAACGGACAGTTAGTTTCAGTAACACACCTTAAGAAAGGAGACATAGTGATGGTTCATTCAAAACCTGCTACCGGCAGACATTTTGGTATGGAAGTTTCAGACGAATATATTTTAGAAAAATAAAATGAAATACAAAACCTGTGTATCCATTGCAGAAAAAACACCTAACAGCGTTAAACAAACATTAAAAATTGCTTTAAAAAAATCAGATTTTGTTGAGATAAGATTTGATTTTCTTAATGTAGACAAAATTCCAGAGACTCTGGAATTAATAAAAAAAGATTTAAGAAAATCAGTATGCACGTTACGACCAAAAACAGAAGGAGGTCAATTTCCCGGAAATGAAAAAGAAAGAATTAGGATTTTAAAATTGATTGCAGAATACAATCCGTATTTGTTAGATGTAGAATTTAACACTCTAAAAAGAAATACATCACTAGCAAAATATCTTAAATCTACAAAAACAAAACTACTCGTTTCTTGGCACGATTTTAAAAAGACCCCAAATTCTGTCGAGTTAAAAAAAAGAATGAGTCAAATGAGCAAATTCTCAAATTTTGTAAAAATTGTTTGCACAGCTAAATCTACTGATGATTCAACAAGAATGTTGGAGTTGTATAGTAAGAAAGGAAAAAATAATTTAATTTCATTTGCGATGGGGGATTTTGGAAGAATTTCAAGGATTTTGTGCCTGTATTTGGGAAGTCCATACACATACGTATCATTAGGAAAACCAGTTGCCCCTGGTCAGTTTAGTGTTGATGAGGTAAATAAAATCACCAACTTAAAAAAATAATTATTTCATTAATTGAGAGTTTAAATCAATCATAATACTCAAGCCTATTATGGGAAAAACATTTGCAGTCATCGGAGATCCAATTAATCATTCTTTATCACCAAATATTCACAGTGCTGCATTCAGAGAATTGAATTTAGATTGTTCATACATTGCATACAGAATTCCAAAAGATGAACTTAGTGAAGGAATTGAGGGTTTGAAAAAAATTAAGATATCAGGATTTAATGTCACCATCCCTCACAAGGTAGAGATGATGAAGTATTTAGATAAAATTGATGAGTCATGTAGTTTGATTGGTGCTGTAAATACTGTTGTAAATAATGATGGATTGTTAAAAGGATACAATACAGATATGGAAGGATTTCTAGAACCATTAAAAAAACGAAACATCAAAATAAATAATTCGAACATACTTTTGTTAGGGGCTGGGGGAGCAGCTAGGGCAATTGTGGCGGGATTTGCAAAAGAAAAAGCAAATAGTATCACAATAGCAAATAGGACAATTGAAAAAGCAAAGAACCTATCAGCGTTTGCAAAAAAGATCAATCTAGATTCCAAAGCAATCACAATTGAGGAAATAGGAAAATCGGTAAAAAATTACGACATTATTGTTAATGCTACATCCATTGGTCTTCAAAATGAACCTAGTCCAATATCACTTGAAGGAATAGATGAAAAGACAGTAGTCTATGACATAGTTTACATGCCAATGAACACCGATTTTTTAAAAAGAGCAAAAGAAAAAAACGCCATTGTGATTTTTGGATATGAGATGTTATTAGGTCAGGCTGTAAGAGCATTTGAGATTTGGCACAATATGGAAGCACCTTATAATGCCATGAAAAAAGCACTGTTGGGAGGGTTTTGATGGCAAAAGTAAAGGCAATAGTTCACGGAGCAGTTTCAATTGTTAACGCAATAGCAAACCAAAAGGGTGCAACATTAGGCATAGATCTTAAAGTTGAAGCATTAGTTGAGACATCTCCCGGAAAAGGTATAGTCATTCAATCTGAAAACAAAACACTCAGTTCTCGATTAATCAACAAAACAGTTGAAAAAATTGTTTCCCCAAAAGACCTTGAATCTAATAAGTTAACAATAACATTAGAATCAGAAATTCCTACAGGATATGGATTGAAAAGCTCTAGTGCAATATCATCAGCGGTTGCTTTAGGATGTGCAAAAATTTTTAAAACTAAATTCACCGATAAACAAATACTACTTGCTGGAGTAGATGCATCAATTGAATCCAAAGTAAGTATTACAGGTGCATATGATGACGCATGTTCATGTTATTACGGGGGATTTAATGTTACAGACAATGCAAAAAAGAAAAGAATCAGTTTTGAGAAAGGACCATCTAATTTAGTTGCAGTAATTTTTATTCCAAGAAATAGAAAACGTGGAAATCTAAAAAAACTTAAAGTTTTATCATCAGTTTTTGAACATTCGTGGAATTTGGCAAAGAAGGGGGATTATTGGGAAGCAATGATGATTAATGGATTAGCTACAGGATCAATACTTAGTTCAAATCCAGATGTCATTATAGAATTAATTGAAAAAGGTGCTTTAGGAGCATCGGTATCAGGCAACGGTCCGGCTATTGCAGCAGTTACAAAAAAAGAAAATGAATCTAATATCAAAAAAGTATTTTCTACATTAGAAGGAAAGATCATTGTTTCCAAAATTAGTAATAAAAAGGCTGAAGTGCATGAAGTGTAAAGTAGAAAAATCCAAACTTTCAGGAGAGATAATTTGTCCTCCAAACAAAAGTTATTCACATAGAGCAATTTTTCTTGCTTCATTAGCTGGAAACAATAGTAGAGTGGAAAATGCACTATTATCAGCAGACACAATTGCAACAATTGAAGCTTGTAAAAAATTTGGTGCAGAGATAGAAATTAACGATTCGACCATAATTGTCAAAAATCCTATAAAATTTGATAAAATTGTGCCTGAAATCAATACCGAAAATTCAGGTACGACAATTAGAATAGCAGCAGGAATTGCAAGTATATTTTCAAATGAAATTACATTAACAGGAGATGAAAGCTTACAAAAAAGGCCAATGCAACCTCTCTTAGATGCATTAACCAGTATGGGAGCCAAATGTGAATCAACAAATGGAAATCCACCAATCAAAATTAAAGGAAAAATCAATGGAGGGGATGTAACAATCCCAGGAAATTTTTCTAGTCAATTCATTTCGGCATTATTGATTAGTGCACCTTTAACAGAAAATGGAATAAATCTTACAATTAAGGACAACCTAGTATCAAAACCATATCTAGATGCAACAATTGCAACAATGAGAAAATTTGGAGTTAGTGTCCAAACATTGATACCATACAAAAGATACAGTATTTCGCCACAAGTTTACAATCCATCAACATTTACAGTTCCAATTGATTTCTCTAGTCTTGCATTATTATTATCAGCTGCAGTACTAAACGGAAATCAAACGGTCATCAAAGGTAACATTGGAAATTTGCCACAGGGTGATGAAGTTTTTCTTGATATTTTAGAACAATTGGGAGTTACATTAGATATTGGTGAAAATGAAATCAAAATTAAATCGCCAGATAAGTTGAAAGGAGGAAAATTTGATTTGAGTAATTCTCCAGATCTTTTGCCACCATTAGCAATACTTGTGTTAAACTCAGAAAACCCAATTGAAATTACAAATGTTAAACATGCAAGACTCAAGGAAACAGACAGAATTGCAATAATTTCAAGAGAGTTAATAAAAATCGGGATTAAAATTAATGAGAGAGAAGACGGTTTAGTTTTAGTACCCACAGAAAATCTAAAGAGTGCGGAATTAAACTCAGAAAATGATCACAGACTCTTCATGGCATTTTGTATTGGAGGAATGTACATTGGGAATTGTGTTGTGACAGATCCAAAATCAGTTCAAGTTTCTTATCCAAATTTCATTGAGGATATGAATAGAATTGGAGCTAAAATTAATCCAGAATAATTTTTCAAAAAAATTTAACAAGTGTGATAAGAGGCGCGACCCTGTATAGGGTGAAAAGCATTCTCCACACCCTCAACGCTTTTGCGTAGATAACATGTATTTTTCGCAAGGTCGCGCAAATTATGCAGTAAAAATTACATGTTTTTGCATATATACTATATGTATTTGTTATATTTAAAATTATATTATAATTATTTAACAAAATCTTAATATTTATTGTAAATTTTATTTATACCTAAGAAAATTCAAAATAATAGACAAAAAACATCTTAAAAAAATCTAAAATTAAGAATGAGGAATTATAAGCATCATTTAGCTTTGTTAGTATGTTGCCGGGAAGTTCTATAGGTCAGCGTCTTGTGTTGACAAGTTTTGGAGAAAGTCATGGAAAATCAATTGGTGCAGTTTTAGATGGATGTCCTGCAGGATTAGAAATTGATGAAAAAGATATTCAAAAAATGCTAGACCAAAGAAAGCCAGGTCAAAATCTTATATCAACTCAAAGAAAAGAAGGGGATGTTGTAGAAATTATCTCAGGAGTATTTCGAGGATATACCACGGGAGCTCCAATAACTATGGTGATTTGGAACAGTGATCAAAAATCAAATGATTATGAAAATTTAAAGACAAAACTAAGACCGGGGCATTCAGACTATCCTGCCATGGTAAAGTACAATCAATTTAATGATCACCGTGGCGGAGGACGATTCTCAGGAAGACTTACAGCTACACATGTGATGGGAGGAGCAATTGCAAGAAAGCTTCTAAAAGTGACATTAGGTATTGAAACAAATTCATACACATCTCAAATTGGAAAAATAAAGATGGAAAAAGAATTCAATGAGAAAATGATCAATTCAATTTATAAAAATGAGGTAAGATGTCCTGATGTAAAAATTGCAGATCTTATGAGAACAAGTATTATGACAGCAAGAAAAAATGGGGATTCTTTAGGAGGAATTATTGAATCAATCACAACAAATGTTCCAGTAGGTTTAGGTGAACCCATCTTTAATTCTTTAGAATCAGATTTGAGTAAAGCAATGTTTTCAATTCCATCAGTAAAAGGAGTAGAATTTGGTTCAGGGTTCAAAGGTTCCGAATTGTATGGTTCCGAAAATAATGATTTGTATACATTAGATAAAGGTAAAATTATTACAAAGACAAATAACTCAGGTGGAATTCTAGGCGGAATATCTAACGGAATGCCAATAACCATGAGAATTGCATTCAAACCAGCATCTTCAATTTCACAAAAACAGAACACAGTAGACATCAAAACCAAAAAGAAAGCTATACTTCAAGTAAAAGGTAGACACGATCCATGTGTTGTTCCGAGAGCTCCACCAGTTGTAGACTCCCTAGTAGCACTAACATTAGCGGATCATGCACTAATTTCGGGTAAAATCAAGCCTGTTTTGTAAGAAAATGTCAGACATAAACGACCTTCGAAATAAGATGGATGAAGTCACACTACAAATGATTAATCTACTTAAAACTAGAACAGACATTGCAAAAGAGATTGGAGAAGTCAAGAAAAATATCGGTAAAGGAGTCACTGATGAAACGCGTGAAGACAACCTAAGAGGAAAAGTGATTTCAGTATGTCGCGAAATAGGATTAGATGAAAAAATTGCTACAAAATTTTTGAATTTTCTATTTAATGAATCAATTAAAGTCCAATCATCCAACAAACAAAATCATCTTTCAGTTTTTCTAAAAGCAAAGGAATTGGAGCAACAAGGAAAAAATATTATACATATGGAAGTTGGAGAGCCTGATTTTTCACCACCAATAATTGTGAAAGACGCTTTACAAGAAGTGTATGATAAAGGATTTTTAAAATATGGACAAGCTAAAGGGATGCCCATTTTTAGAGAAGCATTAGCAAAATACGTAAATAAAAAATTCAACAGTAACATATCTCAAGAAAATATCATAGTAAGTCCGGGTGCGAGATTCTCCATTTTTACAGCAATCACTACACTTCTCAATCCGGGTGATGAAATGATTGTTATTGAACCAGCGTGGCCAGCTTACAAGGATTGTGCATTAAATTCAGGAATCAAGGTTAGAACAATTAGCACATCTTTTGAAAATAAATGGGAACCATCCATTGAACAAATAAAAAATACTATCAATTCAAATACAAAAATGATTGTTTTAAATTATCCAAATAATCCAACCGGCAAAATTCTCCCGGAAAGTTTGCAAGATCAAATTGTAGACATTGCAAAGAAAAATAATCTATATGTATTAAGTGATGAAATTTATTCCGAATATGTTAAATCAAGTTGGAAGAGTGTTTTAAATTATAATTATGAAAAAAGCATTGTAACTCAATCATTTTCTAAATCTCATGCCATGACAGGATTTAGGATTGGGTATGCGATTGCAAATACGACAATTATTGAAAAAATGGCAAAATTAGAAGCCCTATGCCTAACTAATGTTTCAGAACCAATTCAATATATCGCTATGAAAGCATTAGAAGCAGACATATCTAACAATAATAAAACAGTCCAAAATAGACTAGATATATTGATTCAAAAAGCTAAGGAGATGAATTTGGACATAATTGTACCAGATGGCGCCATGTACATTTTTGCGAGAGTCAATATGGAAGGATTTGACGGGGTTGAATTTGCAAATTCCAGTCTCGAAAAAGGTTTGGCAATAGCTCCTGGAGAAGGGTTTGGTGATTACAAAAATTTTATACGAATTTCTGCATGTCAAGAGGATAAGACACTAATTAAAGGAATGAATATACTAAAGGAGATTATGAGTGATAAGCAATGAAGACAGTAACTGTAGTTGGAGCAGGAGGCCAAATGGGTCAATGGTTTGCAAAATATTTTGCAGATAAAGGATTCGAAGTGACAGGGTTTGATTCAGAAAATAAAATTCCCGGCAAAGGAATCATACAATCAGACTCTTTAGTAGGTGCAATTCTCAAAGCAGATTACGTAGTCTTATGTACACCGACAAGGAGAACACCAGAAATTATTAGGTTAATAGCAAAAGAGATGAAGAGAGGAACATACCTAATTGAGATTTCGTCTGAAAAATCCAAAGTTGTGTCATCATTGTCAAAAATGCCTGCAAAAATTAATCCAATTTGCATTCATCCAATGTTTGGACCAGGAGTAAAAACAATCAAGGGTCAAAATATCATTTCTGTACCAATTAAAGATGCAAAAAAGGAATTAACGGTAACAAAATCATTGTTTGAAGGAGCAAACTTCGTAACAATTGATGCAGTTGAACATGACAAGAAAATTGCAGTGATTTTAGGATTAACTCATTTGATGAATCTAGTCTTTGCAAACATTGTTTCAAAAGATGAAAAAATGTTACTAACTGAAAAAATGTCAGGTACTACTTTTAGAGTTCAAAAGACATTAGCAGAAAGTATCATGACAGAATCTCCTGAATTAATTGAGACCATCATTGCAAATCCAGAAATACGTAGAGTCGCAGAAGAACTTTGGAAGGATATTGGAAGATTGCTAACCGCAGTTCAAGAATCTAAAACAGAAGAAGTTGTAAATTACATTAAAGATTGTCAAGATAGATTATCCAAACATACAGATATCAACGAATCATACAAGAAACTAACTAAGATGGTTAAATCACTTGAAAAATAGCAGAAATGCGTTCAACAAAAATAGTCACATCCTTTATCAAACATGATGGAAAATTATTAATTTTAAAACGAAGTAATGACGTGAAATCCATGAAAGGATTATGGGCGGGAGTTAGTGGAATTATAGAAAAAGATGAAGAGCCGCTCAAAAGAGCAAAAATTGAAATTTTTGAAGAAATAGGAATATACGAAGATGAAATAACGTTGATTAAATCTAGTGAGGGAATGAGAGTCAATTCACCACAATATCAAAATCACGAGTGGGAGATTTTTCCATTTTTGTTTGAAGTCAAAAATACAAATATCAAACTTAATTGGGAGAATTCAGATTTTAAGTGGATTGATATTGACGAATTAAAAAATTACGAAACTGTTCCTAGTCTTGAAAAAGTATTATTCAATTTGTTGTAGATTTTGGTTGTCTTTTTCATATTTTTTTTGTTGAGGTAACATCATGTAAACACATGCACCGCCACACATAGTACATGGTACATTGTTACCTGGATGTTGTCCAGTCCTACTATGAATTTTTGCAGCTTCTTCTGGATCAATAGACAATGCAAGTTGTTTTTCCCAATCCAGTGTTCTTCTAGCTTCAGTCATTTCCATATCCCATTTTATTGCTTTATCACGAATTTTTACAAGGTCACCAGCATGTGCAGCAATTCGGTATGCAATCAATCCAGCTTTTACTTCTTCAGCATTTGGTAATGCAAGATGTTCTGAGGGAGTAAGGTAACATAGAAGATCTACGCCTTCACTAGCTGAAACAGCAGCACCAATGGCACTTGCGATGTGATCATGGCCAGATGCAATATCAGTGACCAAAGGACCTAGAACATAATACGGAACATCTCCAATCAAAGATTTTGCTAATCTAACATTTGCTGCAACCTCATTCAATGGAACATGTCCAGGTCCTTCAACCATTACTTGAACATCTTTTTCATGTGCACGTTTAGTTAATTGAGAGATGTTGATCATTTCTTGGACTTGCAATTCATCATGTGAATCTAATATTGAACCAGGTCTAAGCGCATCCCCAAGGCTAAAAGTAACATCATATTTCTTTGCCATTTCAACAAGATAATCATAATGCGTCAGGTAGGGATTTTCTTTATCATGTTTGAGCATCCAGGCAGCAGTGATGGTACCTCCTTTACTAACAACACCACCATATCTCTGCACTTTTAGAATTCTTTTAGCAATATCTTTTGTAATTCCGCAATGAATTGTGGTATAATCAACACCATCTTTTGCATTATTTTCAAATGCATTGAGATAATCATCTTCAGTAAGATTCAGTGGGTTTTTGTGGACTTCAACACCGTAATTATATGCCTCATAAATTGGAACAGTTCCAAAAGTTATTGGTGCAGTTTCTAACAAAGTTTTTCTAATAAGTTTGACATCACCACCATCACTGAGATCCATCATAGTATCTGCATGATATTTCACAGCAACCTTAGCTTTTTCAATTTCCTCTTCTAAATTCACATTCAGGGTTGAAGTTCCTATGTTGACATTTACTTTGGTTTTCAAACCTTTTCCAATTCCAACATTATGAATTTTTTGAGGTCTGCAGTTATTACTTGGAATAATAATTGAACCCTTTGCAATTTTTGGAATCAACCAATCCAGGGAAACATCTTCATCTTTTGCTACTTGTTTCATCTCATCAGTTGCAACGCCACGTCTGGCAGCAGTCATTTGAGTAGCCATATCATATCTAGACATTAACCTGATTTAAACAATCATAAACCATTCAAAAATTTTTGATCGGGTGTATTTTTGGCACTATATTGAGAAGAAGATCGGTTTTAAATTATATGATTAGGAAACTAGTTTGTGAGGACCATAAAAGAATGCATACATTGTGGCAGGGAATTTCAGAGTATAAAAGACGAGTTTTGCTCGTTTGATTGTGTAACACAATCATCTGAATAAATTTAGTTCAAATTCAACTCATGATGCATAGAAAGTTTTTGGATACGGATTTTCGAAATTCTATCAAATATAGCCTCAATAATACGTCTGGATTGGTAAGAATTTTCAAAATTTTGCTGTATCTCAAAGACTCTTTGTAACAATTCCAATTCAGCATCTAACAATGAAACATATTCGCGAAGTTTTTTATTTTCAGATATCAAAGAGTTAATTTCAGTCATCATCTAGGAGGGCTCCAACTTTCTTCCACTGAGTCATCATTATTACCAGATACAAGATATTGTTTTCCGCATTTGAAACATTGCCACAGAAATTTCTCATCTTTTTTGGTTTGATATTGCATTGGTAACAAACATACCGTACAACGTAATTCTTCAGGATGAGAATCATGAATCATTGGGATTTTAGTCATTAGTATAAAATTGATTTCTAATTATGAAATAAATATTATAACTCAAAGCAATAAAAAGAAAAATAGATTAGGACTAAAATTAAGAGAAGAGTGTGAACATTCTTTCTATTGGAGGATCTGATCCTTCATCGGGAGCCGGAATTCAAAGCGACATCAGAGTATTTACAACATTAGGTGTTTACACATTAACTGCAGTTACAGCAATTACAAGTCAAAATACATCAAAATTTGGAGTGGTTGAGCCAGTTTCATCTAGTATGTTAAAAAAGCAATTAGAGTCAATATTTTCGGATTTCAAAATTGATGGAATTAAAATTGGAATGGTATACAATTCAATGATTATAAAGGTAATTTATCAACAATTAAAAAAATTAAAAATTCCAATAGTAGTTGATCCCGTAATAAAATCTACCACCGGGGGCAATCTAATAGAAAAGAGTGCAAAAAAAGATTTTCAAAAATACATCATACCACTTGCGACAATTATTACACCAAATAGGTCCGAAGCAGAGTGGATAACGAAAATGAAAATTTCAACAAAAAACACACCTGAAGCAGTAGCTAAAGAAATTCAGAAAATGGGAGCCAAAAATGTGATAATTACAGGAATTGAGGAAAAAGTTAACTTAGTATCAGATTTCGTATTAGAGAAAAACTCAAAATATACAATTTCAGGAAAAAAAATTTCAAATATCAATCATGGAAGCGGATGTAACCATTCTGCTGCTGTAATTTATTCACTAGTAAATAACAAAAGCATCAAACAATCATTATTTTTTGCAAAGAAATTTACATTCAATTCAATAAAAAATGCAAAAAAAATTGGAAAGGGTATTGTAATTACCGACATACAAAGTGAAAATAGAGTTGAAGACAAATTATCATCATCAATAACTGAATTCACAAAGATTAGGGGAATTTATAAAAATATTCCTGAATGTCAAACTAATTTTGTATTTTCAAAACAAAACCCAAAATCTACAAAAGATGTTTTAGGTATTTCAGGCAGAATTGTTAAAGCTGGAAAAAAGGTTATTGTTGCGGGAGAGTTAAAATACGGAGGCTCGAAACATGTGGCAACAGCATTACTAGCAGTTAATAAGAAATATCCCCAAATTTGTTCTGCCATTAATTTAAAATATCAAAATACAACATTAACTAAAATTAAAAAATGTAAGTTAAAAGTTAGCAGTTATGATCGTAATAAAGAACCTAGAAAAATTAAAAATCAAGGTTCAACTATAAAATGGGGAATAAATTCCGCAATAAGAGATTCAAAAATAATCCCAGACGTAGTTTTTCACAAAGGGGATTACGGAAAAGAACCAATGATAATTGTTTTTGGAAAAACACCAGAAAATGTTTTAGAAAAAATTTCTAAAATTGCAGGGTAGAATTTAGTTCCAAATTATCCTTGAACATAAATACTAACAAGCGAAATAATATCTGTGAAAGCAGTTATTCTAGCTGGGGGTTTAGGCACAAGACTACGTCCACTTACTCTAAAAACACCAAAACCTATGTTGCCATTAGGAAAAAAACCAATTCTTGAGCATCTGATTAACTGGAATAAGAAAAACGGAGTAAAATCAATAGTTCTATGTGTAAGTTATCGTAAAGAAAAGATTCAAAAATATTTCAAAGATGGAAAAAAATTTGGTGTCAACATAGAATATGCAGTTTCAAAGAAACCATTAGCAACTGCAGGCCAACTTAAAACTGCTGAAGAATTCATTGATGACACTTTTGTCTGTATTTATGGAGATTCCATTTTTGATTTCAGTCTTAAAAATATGATTAAGCAACATGTAAAAAAGAAGTCATTTGCAACAATGAGTCTATACGAGTACAAAACAAATTTGGCATATGGTGTCATAAATACTTCAAAGAAAGGTAGAGTGATAAGTTGGGATGAAAAACCAGAGATCAAAGCAAACATCAACATTGGATGTTATGTGATGGAACCAGATATTTTCAAATACATTCCAAAAAACAAACCATATGGAATGGATGATCTTATTAAAAAAGCATTAATTAATAAAAAATTAATTAATAGTTTTGTTACAAAAAAAGGCTTCTTAGATATTGGAAACAAGGAATCATACAAACAAGCAAATGAGAAATTTACAAAAAAAACTAGGTGATGTAGAAAATGACCGAGATAACAATTAGGAAACTGAGAATTGAAGATTTACAAAATGGGTTTCTTACAACACTTGATTCATTAAGAAAAACTAGTGATATTGACCAAAAAAAAGCAGAGACAATTTTTAAAAAAATTGATTCAAATTCAGACTATACAATTGCAGTGGCAGTAGCAGACGGGAAGATAGTAGGTTCCACTACACTCCTAATTGAACAAAAATTTATTCATCAAGGAGGACTGGTGGGTCATATTGAAGACGTAGTAGTTGAGAAAAATTTTCAAGGAATGAAAATCGGAGAGAAAATTATCAAATATGTTCTCGAAATTTCTAGAAAACAAGGATGTTACAAGACAATTTTAGATTGTACTGACGAAGTAAAGTCATTTTATGAAAAACTAGGATTTAAGCCAGTTGCAAATGAATTAAGGTTTGATCATTTTTAGAAATATTCCTTTTTTGGACGGGGTTTTCTAACCTTCATCAAACGAATTCCAAAAAACATTACAGGTGCAGATAAGACCATGAATAAAGGAGGAAGAATCAAAACAGTATCTGTAATGTATGGTTCAGCAATCTTATCAACAAGTGTTTGAGAAAATGCCATTCCACCAAGTAAGATGATCCCATCTACAACAAGCATCATACCAATTTTCTTGGAACCATAATACTTTGACAATATGAATGAGACAGCAGCTAAAATTCCCCCAGGAGCAATTGTTATTGAAATAAACTGTAGAATTTTTGGATTTGCGAAATTATCTGGATCTATTGGAAGGTCAGATGTGTTTGGATCATCAAACATGAAAAAGTAAAGTGAACTAACTACCAGAACAAACAGCACAAAAAATGCAATACTTCCCAAACCTAACCAATATTCAAGCTGCATGATTAATCGAGGATATTAGTTGAATAATAAACTATTCAAAAATCATACAATTCCAACTAAATTGGCCAGTTCTTTTCTACATGCAGCACCTAGTTTTTCTGCGGCTTCCTCAGGAGAAACATCATTTAGGAAAATTCCATATCCACGTTCCAGTCCAGACCAGGATTTTGTGATGGGGTAAATTTCAATGTGCCAATGAATCTGTCTACTGTTCTTTTTTTCAGGTGAAAGATGGAAGACTAGATTGAATGAAACATTTTTGACAGTTTGAGATAGACCGCCCAAAGTAGCTCTTAAGATAAGAGATAAATCGTTAATTTCTTTTTGAGTTATTTTAGAGAAACTTGTTGTGTGTTTCTTTGGAGCAATCCAAAATTCATAAGGATATGATGGAGACCAAGGACAATATGCAATAAAGCCTTCAGTTTGTAATACCTGTCTAGGGCCACTAATTTCCTCATTAACGGTTTGACACATAGGACAAACACCTTTCTCATTTAGTATTTTGTGGGATGCTTCAGCCTCCTCTTCAATTATTGGAGGTATTGTTGAAAATGTCAATATGTTTAGGTGAGGATGAGGGTTGGCACTCCCAGACAGATCCCCATGATCAGCATAAATTGAAACATATGTAACTCCTTTTTGAGTATAAAGCCATCTTAGTCGGTCTTGGACTACTACTAATACATTTGACCATTGTTCAGTATCAATTGTAGCAAAAGTATCTTTATGGTTTTGAGATGCAACAACAACATAATGATATCCATATGCAGGTTCACTGTAAAATGGTCTATCACTGTAAGAATTTTCTGATTCAATTGATACAATTGGGTTTTTACTTTCAAAAACTCTAATTGACCATCCCTCAACAAATTCATCATCATTATCTTGTAATCTTTGCAACATTCCATCTTTTGCTACTAGAGACAACACAGAAGGATTTGTCAAGGATTCATTTCCAGGACAAAAAGAACATTTTTTTGGATCTTTAGTTGTTTCTTCTTTTGAGACAATCATAAAACGCTCAGAAACATAGTCTTTGCGCATATCTCCCATAATTGTAATTTGTAACTAAAGTATGTTAAAACGTTTACTTAGATCTGACAAAATAAGAAATTAAAAAATATTTTTGCAGATGATTCTAAAAAATGAGAAATTGCAGTTTCTAAAAATAGTTCTATTTGGAAATCAAAAATAAGATGTTGGAAATTCATAGTTATTTTGATCGCTAAAATTGTTGCAAGATTTAAAGGAGAGATTCAGATCTTGGATAAACAGGAGAAGAACTTGGATAATTCTGATGTTCACATGATTTATGTCCTTTTAGACGGCGTTGGCGACCTTCCACATCCAGATTTAGATGGAAAAACACCACTAGAGGCTGCAAAAACGCCAATTTTAGACAAAATTGCCAGTAATGGATCTATAGGCGAAGTAATTTCGGTTGGAAAAGGAATTGCACCAGAATCAGATATTGCTGTTTTTAACATGTTAGGATACAAATTCAAGCATGAAGACTATGCAGGTAGAGGAGTTATTGAAGCAATAGGAATTGGTATTGATTTCAAAGATGGAGATCTTGCGTTAAGAGGCAATTACTCCACATTAGATGATCAAGAAGTGATAATTGATAGAAGAGCAGGACGCCATATTGAAAAAGATGATGCTGAAGGTATAGCAAAAGAGATAGAGGAGAAAATTAAGTTTTCAAATCCAGACACGTCAGTTGTAGTATCACCCACAATAGGTCATAGAGTTACTGTAAGGATTAGAAATAATGCAAAAAGATTATCATCCAAAATCACAAACACAGATCCTGCGTATAGTAACATAGGGGGAATGGGAGTTGCCAAAGCTGTTGGAGACTTTTTGAAAATTGAAAAATGTTTACCTTTAGAAGACATTGAAGATGCAAAATCAACTGCAAAGACAGTCAATGAATTCTCAGAACAGACAATTCAAATTTGTAAAGATAGTCAAATAAACAAAAATCGAGAAGCACAGGGAAAAAAGAAACTTAGTTGTATTCTACTTAGAGACGCGGGTAACAAGTATCCGAATGTTATTCCAATCAACGAAAAATATAGTATGAATTTTTCATGTATTGTAGATATGCCTGTAGAGTTGGGAATTTCAGAAGTTCTAAGGATGAAAGCATTTGAAGCAGGTGGTCTAACAGATTATGAAGAAAAAGCAAAAGTTGCAGCTAAAGCAATGGAAACTCAAAATTCAATCTATGTTCATCTAAAAGGACCTGATGAATTTGGACATGATGGTGATGCAATAGGAAAAATGAAAAATATTGAAGAGATTGACGAGAGGTTTTTCAAAACGCTTGTAGAGAATATAGATACTAGTAAGGTTGCAATTGTGATTTCTGCAGACCATTCAACTCCATGTATTAACAAAGGACATAGTGATGATCCTGTTCCAGTTTTAGTTTCAGGAGATTTTATTAAAAAAGATGGAACTACAAGAATGACAGAAGCACAAGCAAAGAAAGGAAGTATAGGACTTCTTCAAGGTGCAGATGTAGTTATGAAGTCTTTAGAATTAATTAAATCTCAAAAGTAGTTAACTTGTTTGCTTGTTGCATTTCAATTGCTTTGTTCCTAATTCTATCAACATCTATTGAATGATACGTAGAAGGGGATGTTCCTAATTTCTCTAAAACTCTTCGAAGCATTCCAATACCAATACTCAATTCATCTTTTTGAGCATGTGCGAAAGCAACAGCCATCAAAATAATTCCCTGAACAATTTCTTTTTCTCTTCCAAAGCATTTTTTCCAAACGCCTTCAAATGCTTCATGACTTTCCCAAAATCGTTCACTGTTAAAATAGAAAATTCCATCAGTGATTCCTTTTTCTTTATCAATTTCTTCTTCATATACATGGCGAATATTATCAATAGGACCAATAGGAGATAGTTTCTCAGTTAGTTCATAGAGATCCTCTTTTTCTACTGAGACATCTAATTCGACAAATTTTTTGGCAATTCTAGCTACTCTGATCGAGGCATTCATCTCAGATGCAAGGTCTCTTGCCTTGTAAACCACCTCACGTGAATGTTCAGGCCTGAAATGAGTATTTTTCAAATGGAGCATATATCTTTCCATATTATGATCTACCTAAGATTTTCTTAAATTTCTTATCCATTTCAATCAAGGTTTATATGAAATATGTAAAGGATTTTGGGTACATGTCCATAATTGAGACCATTACAGACGTAGATAATACCTTTCTATCTAGAAGAGAATTAACATGTAATTTTGCTGGATTGGCAGGTAAATTGAAGAAATTAGAAGCTGTAGACATGATTACTAAGGAATTCAAACTGGACGGAAAAGTGGTAATTCCAATGAGATTACAGACTCATGTTGGAAAACCGATTGTTACAGGTACTTTCTTTGTTTATGAAGATGAAGGGTTAGCAAAAAAACATGTCAACCCAACAATTTTCTCAAGATTAGAAAAATCAAAAGCAAAACGTGCTGAAGATGAAGCAGCCGCAGCAGAAGCTACTCCTGCCGAAGAGCAAGCAGTTGAAGCACCAGCAGATGAATCAAATGAAGAGGAGAAATCAGAGTAATGGCTGGCAAAAAGGGTTCTAGCCCAAATGTCTACGGATATTACAAGGTAGAGGGTGACAAAGTTTCTAGAATTAAAAAAATATGTTCAAGATGTGGTAAAGGAGTCTTCATGTCTGAACATAAGGACAGACACACATGTGGAAAATGTGGATTAACAGAATTTAATCAGTAAAATAATTTTAAATCAATACAATTTCTTTTTGCGGATTTTAGAACTCTTTTCTGCTAGTTGTTCAAGTTTAGAAACAAATGTTGGATCAAGTTTAATTTTTGAGAGAATATCAGCCGATAACTTCACAGTGTTAGAATCTAATGAGATGTTTGTTTTAGGAAGATTTTTTTCAATCCAAAATTTTGTGACTTTATCCTCTAGCTTATAGTCACGAAAACCTGCTGGAAATTTTTTTGTGATGTGTTTAAGTAATTCACGATCTTTGAAAACAACTCTAGGTTCAAACAATCTAGTTTCATCACTATAGACATTTTCGAATAAATTTCCAGAGATTTCGTCCGAAAGTAATTCCATCTTCGATATTTTTCGAATTAATTCTAGAAAATGTAAGAATTCATGCGCCAAAATTGCATGAATTGTGCCTTTGAGTCCATAAGCCACCAGAGGGGCAGAAATTTGAATGACAACCTGGAATTTATCATCAAACACTACAGGAATTGTTCTTGCAAATAAAATCCCATATTCATATGAATTAGGATTTGGTGCAGATATTACTAATGATGGTTCTACGTATGCAACAGGATAACGTATTCCAGATGCTTTTTCAATTCTATTAATCCCTGCAACAGTAAATGGGAAACGTTTGACTGTAAGCTCATAAACATCATCAGGAATAATTCCTTTAGAATGTGCATCTTTGAAACGTACTAGTGGATCCAATATCATCCCTCGACAATTTTGAATGTAAAAAGGTTGATTTGGTTAGGAACTAGGTTTTCCAGATTTTGCCTTCTTTTTTCTTCTTGTTTCTGCTCTTTGATCAGCATGTCTTTGATGTTTACCTTTTTTTCTTATTGGCATGAAATTCTGAATATTTGGAGCTAGTTAATTGTTATCATTGAACATCTATTTCATGAAAATCAAATTCCACACATTGACAATTTACACCTAATGTTTGGCTTACACTAGGAGAAACATCATCTCCAGAGATAAACCGTTTCACAGGTAAACCGCCTTCAAATTTGAAAAATATTCTAAAGGATGTGTCATTATCTTTTTTGTATTTTATAGAGAGTATTTTTTTCTCAGTTCTTTTTCCAGATTTTTCATAAACAGCAACGAGTGCATCGGTAAGATTTTTTAATTTTTTTAAAAGGTTTGAATTGATTTTAGTAGTTGTGAGAATCTTTGCTTCAACTAAAGAGTTGAATTTAAGGGGTTTTTTAGGAGAGTCTGAAACAATTTTCAGGTTACTAATTTGAATATGTGTCAATTTTGCAGAAGAAACTCTGAGATTTCTCTTGTTAGGGTTTTGAATTTTTATAAAAAATGGTCTTCCCCTTCCCAAAACTAAGCTTGATTTATCCTCACCACCGATCCATGTAAATTTAGAAGTGGTTCCACCTAATTTTTTGAAAAGAAATTCAGAAATTTCACCTTCAACACTATCAAATTCACTAATTCCATGAAAATGACAAATTCTACAACCCTTACCTGAGCAATTAAAACATGGTTTTTGTTTTTGTAAAAAACCTCGCTCAGATTTAACATATCTTCCAGATAGAGTTAATGATTTTGAACGTATATCACATGATTCATCTTTTAGATTTACAGTAAAAACAATTTGAGGATCTAAATATTCAAATTTTTTTTTAGTTTTTTTAGAGAATAATTTTACTAGTTCCTTTGTAATATCAGTTTTAATTCCATCAATTCCTTTTAGTTTATACTTTGAACGAATAAGATCATCTCTATCTATTATCGAGGGTTTCACAATAGCACCAACACTGAATGAAGAATAATCATATGAAGATGAGGAGTCAATCATCATATTCAAAAAATAATTTAAATTAAAAAACAAATTTTTACATATATAACATCTTTGTATTGATTTTGAATTATTTTTTAATTTTCTTCCAAGAAGTTTGTTTGATGAAAGATGGAGTTGTTTAGAAAATAATCTTCCTAAACAATATTCACATAAAACATGTTTTTTTAATATTTTATTTGAAATAGGAATAATTTCTTGATAAGTAGTCATTTTGTCAAAACTTATTTCAAATTCTAACCTAGGCCCATTCTTCTAAGCGTGCCTTGCATTTGCCTGCCTTTAGAAGCCTTCATCATATTCTTAGAATTTTTGTAGTTTTTGATTAATTCTTTAACTTCACCTTCTGACCATCCCGACCCACGAGCAATTCTTTTAATTCTAGATGAGTTGAGTAGCCCTTCAGGATCTGCTTTTTCTTGAGTGGTCATGCTTTGAATAATATATCTCCATTTTGTTACTCGGCCTTCCATTTGATTTACTTGATCATCTTTGACCATTCCAGATAGACCAGGCATACTTTCCAGAATCCCTTGTAATGAACCCATTTTTGTCACCTCCTCTAATTGAGAAAGAAAATCTTCCATGTTCATTTTTCCACTAGAAATTCTTTTCATTCGATCATCATCACTTTCGTTTTCCAAACGTTTTGCCAAATCCAGAACAGCTTGAATATCACCCATTCCTAACAAACGTCCAACAAATCTCGTTGGGGAAAACTTTTCTAAATCATCTATTCTTTCACCAGTGCCAATGTACATTATTTGTGCACCAGTTGCAGCAGATGCAGCTAATGCACCACCACCTTTAGCAGAACTATCCAACTTTGTGATTATTACACCACCAACTGGAATTGTTTTATGAAATGCTTCTGCTTGATTGAAGCATTGTTGCCCAATAGTTCCATCAATTACAAGTAATGCTAAATCAGGAGTCGCAACTTTATTGATTCTATCCATTTCATCAAGAAGATCTTTTTCCTCTTTA
>JAJETY010000060.1 GCA_021268355.1 Candidatus Nitrosopumilus sp.
AGTAAATTCTTCGTTTCGAATTTCTACATCATCAACTATCGCATTTGCAGGACCTCCATGAGCCCATTCAACTAATCTACTAACATTTTCCTCACTACCTTCTAAAATAGCCTCAACACGACCATCTTTCAGGTTTCTTACCCATCCAAAAACATTATTCTGAATTGCTCTTGTTTTCAAAGTTTGTCGAAAAAAAACTCCCTGAACTCTACCAGTAACAAAAAGTCTAATTCTTTGATTTGACATTTGTTAGAAATTTCTATGAGCTATTAATCAATTTTAGGTTAAAGAAAAACTACTTTCTTTCTTTAATTCTAGCTCTTCCAGTTTTTCTTGCAGCAATGCTTCCGACTTTAGCTCCTGGAGGAGCATCTCTAGAAACTGTAGAACTTTGTCCAACGTGTTGATGACGACCACCACCGTGTGGGTGAACATAGGCTGCTTGAGCAACACCTCTAACAATTGGATATTTCTTTCCTTTAGCTCTAAAGTTTCTCCATTTACCACCTGCACTCATAAATGGTCTCTCACTAACACCACCTCCAGCTAGAGTTCCAATCATTGCTCGATTTTTTGGATTAAGAGTAGTGAATTTTCCAGAAGGGAGTTTTACTGTAACACCCTCATCACCATGAGAGAAAACAGTTGCGTTGGTTCCTGCAGATTTTACAATTGCTCCACCATCACCAAAGTGTTTTTCTATATTACAAACAATAGTACCATCAGGAATGTTTTGAACACTTATCACGTTTCCTTGTTCAATTTTTGATTTTAATCCAAATTGTAATGTTGTTCCGACTTTAGCACCCAGAATTGCTGGAACGAATGATACTGAGCCATCTTCAAATCTTACTTTAGCTAAAGGTGCTTCTCTGCCACGCTCATGGACAAGGTCAATAATCTCACCTTCATGTTGTTCAGATAATGGAAAACGAGGATAATTTGCTTTGGCGCCTACTTTACCTGTAGAAGTAGATCTAAATTGATTGCCTCCACGGCCACGTCTTCTTACTAATGGTCTCTTACCCAAGCTGATCGTTTCCTACGTAAAGAGGATTTTAAGCTTGTGATTTTTACTTGTCACTTGGAGAAATTACCACAAAGGTATAAAAATTAGACAGAGGGCATTTTAGTATGAGTCAAAACGCTCTTTCTCTCAAAGTTTTAGAGGCATATACAAGAGATGTTGGAAGAGGAGTAGCAAGAATTGATTATGATTCTATGGACACATTAAATGCATCCACAGGTGATGTAATTGAAATTAAAGGTAAAAGAAGAACAGTTGCAAAATGTCTCCCATTATACCCATCTGATGAAGGAAAGGGAATTATCAGAATTGATGGACTAGGAAGAAATAATTCAGGAATTGCAATTGGAGATACAATTTCAGTTAGAAAAATCAAAGCAGTTGCTGCAGAAAAGGTTGTAGTTGCTCCATTAGAAGCAATTCCTCCAATTGATGAAAGATATCTTGCAGATGCATTAGAAAGTGTTCCTTTGATTAAAGGAGATAATGTGATGGTTCCATATTTTGGTGGACGTTTAACCTTCCAAGTAATAGGAGTTACACCAGCTGCTGATGCAGTTTTGATTACTCAAAAAACTGTTTTCCACATTGCGGAAAAAGGTGAAACATTACGTGGAGTGCCTCAAGTCACTTATGAAGACATTGGAGGTTTAACAGATGAAATAAAGAAAGTAAGAGAAATGATTGAATTACCATTAAGACATCCTGAAATTTTTGAAAAGTTAGGAATTGAAGCTCCAAAAGGAGTTTTACTTTACGGTCCACCAGGTACAGGTAAAACATTACTTGCAAAAGCAGTAGCAAATGAAAGTAATGCGCACTTTATCAGCATATCAGGACCAGAAATTATGAGCAAGTTTTATGGTGAAAGCGAAGCTAGATTAAGAGAAATTTTCAAAGAAGCAAGAGAAAAAGCTCCTTCCATAATCTTCGTTGATGAAATAGATTCTATTGCACCAAAAAGAGAAGAAGTTACTGGTGAAGTTGAAAGAAGAGTTGTATCACAAATGTTATCTTTAATGGACGGATTAGAAGCAAGAGGTAAAGTCATAGTTATTTCCGCAACAAACAGACCAAATGCAATTGACCCTGCACTAAGAAGACCAGGTAGATTTGATAGAGAAATTGAGATTAAAGTTCCAGACAAAAAAGGAAGAAAAGACATTCTTGCAATTCACAGCAGAAATATGCCATTATCAGATGATGTCAATATAGACAAAATATCATCAATTAGCCACGGATATGTTGGTGCAGACTTGGAATATCTCTGTAAAGAGGCTGCAATGAAATGTTTGAGAAGATTATTACCAATTCTCAATCTTGAAGAAGAAAAAATACCACCAGAGACTTTGGATAAATTAATCGTAAACCATGAGGACTTTACGAAAGCTTTGATTGAGGTAACTCCATCAGGAATGAGAGAAGTTTTCATTGAAAATCCAGATGTAAAATGGGATGAAGTTGGTGGTTTAGAAGATGTTAAACGTGAATTACAAGAGGCAGTAGAATGGCCAATGAAATATCCTGGCCTCTACGACAAATTAGGACACAGTATGCCAAGAGGAATATTACTTCATGGGCCAAGTGGTACAGGTAAAACATTACTTGCAAAAGCAGTTGCAACACAAAGTGAAGCAAACTTTGTTTCTGTAAGAGGACCTGAGTTGTTATCTAAATGGGTAGGTGAATCAGAGAGAGGAATCAGAGAAATTTTCAAAAGAGCAAGACAATCTGCACCATGTGTAGTATTCTTTGATGAAATAGATTCAATTGCTCCAATCAGAGGTGCAGGCGGAGAAACTGCAGTTACAGAGAGAGTCGTCAGTCAATTACTAACAGAATTAGATGGAATGGAGAACATGCACGGAGTTGTTGTTTTAGCTGCAACAAATAGAGCAGACATGATTGATCCTGCACTCTTAAGACCAGGTAGATTCGACAAAATTATTCAGGTACCTAATCCAGATAAAGATAGTAGAAAACGTATTCTTGAAATTAATGCTAAAAAGATTCCTATAGGTGATGATGTAGATATGGAAAAGATTGCAGAAATCACAGATGGAATGAGCGGAGCAGATACATCATCTATTGCAAACACAGCAGTTTCACTAGTTATTCACGAATTCTTAGATAAACATCCGGATGTACAAGATGTTGAGAAGAGCAGCATCGATGCCAAAGTAACTATGAAACACTTTGAAGAAGCAGTAAAGAAAGTAAGAGAACAAAAAGATCTGAAGATGGGCGAAAAACTAGTAGCATCTTATTACAGATAGTCTTAATAAAATAGCAAATCTAATTCTCGTAAATGTCAGAATACAGTGGATATGAAGGGAATTCTTTAGAATTTCTAAAGATCAATAAAATAATAGTTGGTGATTTAGTAAAAGTTCTCACAGATATTACACATTCAGGCATAATTATGCCAAGATACGAACACAGTGATGATAGACATATTGTTTTGAAATTAAAAAGTGGATATAATGTTGGGATAGAAATTGAGAAAATAAAGAAAATTGAAAAAATTGAACATACAGAAAAACTCTCAGAGAAACCTGAAAAAATGAACAAAGTTGAAGGATTGCCAAAAGTACTATTACTTTCAACCGGAGGCACTATTGCAAGTAAAGTAGATTATAGAACAGGAGCAGTTACGCCAGTATTAAGTGCTGAAGAATTAAACTCATCAGTACCTGAACTTTCTAGTATTGCAAATATTGATGCAGAAGTTCTGCTATCAGAATATTCTGAAAACATAATGCCTGAGAATTGGTTAGAGATTGCAAAAAAAATCAATAGTTATTCAAGTTCAGATTATTCAGGTATTATTATTGCCCATGGAACAGATACCATGCATTATACATCATCATTTATCTCATTTGCACTAAGGGGGTTTCCTATTCCAATAGTTTTGGTTGGCTCTCAAAGATCTTCAGACAGGGCATCTTCAGATGCAGCATTAAATTTGATTGGAGCAACAAAATTCATTGTAAAAATTAAAACAAAAGGAGTTTACGTTGTTATGCATAATGATGAAAATGACAATACAATTGCATGTCACATTGGTACACGAGTTAGAAAAAATCATACAAGTAAAAGAGGCGCATTTCAAACCGTCGGAGATGTTCCAGCATTTATGATTGCAGAAGAAAAAATTCAAAAAAATATGATTAAAGAGTTCTATCCGACAAAAGAATATTTTCCTAGAATTAATGTAAATACAAAAATTGCTTTAGTAAAATATCATCCAGGATATGATCCAAAATTAATTGAGCAAATTATTCAAAGTGGTTACAAAGGAATAATCTTCGAAGGGACTGGTTTAGGACATATTGGAAAAGTAATGTACGATTCTGTGAAAAAAGCTCATGAAAAAGGATTGTTTCTAGGCATGACTTCACAGTGTATTGATGGTAGAGTAAGAATGACGGTATATGAAAGTGGAAGGGATTTGTTAAATTTGGGCATTGTTCCTTTAGAAAATATGCTTCCAGAGGTAGCCTTAGTAAAAGCAATGTGGGCATTTGGAAATTCAGAGAATATTAAAGATGTAAAAGAAATTATGCTTGAGAATATTGCATCTGAAATA
>JAJETY010000026.1 GCA_021268355.1 Candidatus Nitrosopumilus sp.
ATCATCCAAATCTTCTGCTAAGAATCTAAAAGAATCAGATAGTCTAAAAAATTCATAATTATTGGTAACCTTTGAAAATTTCTCCATTATGTCCATTGGATCAAATTCATTGAAATCTTTTAATGAGAATTTAATATCCATTATGCCATCTGTAAGATTTAATCGAGCATTTTTTAGAACTGATTCTTCCTTAAATTCCTCTTTACTCTCAAAAGAGTCGGCATATCTTTTGATTGCAACAACTATTGTGTTAAGATTGACCCTGTTTGCAAGAATCTTTTCAATCTCTGGTTGAATCTTTACTGCCAATGCTGTATAATTAATCAAATCCATCTTCATGCAATCATAAATTGAACGGTTCCTAGTGATGATCTCCCTCACAACTTCAGGTATCGACATACTTCCAACTCTCATTAAAATAATTAAATAATGTCAATTATAATATGTTTATGTAAAAAATTAAATAAATACAAATAAACTTTAAATAATGTAATATGTATTACATACAATAGGTGAATATGACAATGTTCTTTGATAGTGAAATTGATAGAATCTTCAAACAAATGTCAAGATCTTTTTTCAACACAGATGACATTTTTGAAGGATTCAAGGGAAATGGTTCTGAATCAGGTCCATTTTATTATGGTTATACAATGACCGTGGGTCCTGATGGAAAACCTGTTGTAAAAGAATATGGAAACGTCAAACCAGGCCAGCTTCCAGCTTCTGATACACGAGAACCAATCGTTGACACAATTGTTGATGAAAAAGAAAAAGTCGTTAAACTCATAGCTGAAATGCCAGGAGTTGAAAAGACTGATGTCAAAATTGTTGTTGACAACAAAGTTGTAGATCTTTCAGCTGAACATGGTGAAAAAAAATACCACGTTAAAGTTCCAGTGCAACACCAAGTTGATGAGAACTCTGCAAAAGCTTCATACAAAAATGGAATTTTACAACTTGTCTTTAAACTAGTCGAAGACAAACCCACAGGCAAAAAGGTGGAGGTTGAATAAACCCCTCTTTATTTTTGAGGAAAAGATATGAGTGAAATTATATTAAAAATTGCAGAAACTCCACAACAACATGTTGGAAGAGGTATAGCAATAGTTGATCCTAAAATTATTGAGAATCAAAAATGGAATAGTGGTCAGATTTTAGAATTAACATTCAACAAAAAAACACATGTAAAACTCTGGCCAGGAAATCCTGAAGAATATGGTTCAGGTATTATCAAAATAGATGGAATAACCAGACAAAACATTGGAGCAGGAATAGGAGATAAAATTTCTATAAATGACGTTGAAGCATATGAAGCTGAACAAATTACATTATCACCAACTGAAAAATTATCCATTGATGAAGAACAATTACATAATGTAATGATTAGATTATTTGAAGGTCATGTATTCACTATTCACGATTCTATTCAGTTAGGAACTCAAATGGGCGGAACATTACAATTTATTGTAACAAATACAAAACCATCAAAACCAGTAATTGTAACTACACAAACTATTTTCAAACTAGGTTCAATGACAAAGGCAATTGATGCTTCGGTTCCAAGAATTACATATGATGAATTGGGAGGCCTGAAAAATGAAGTCAAAAAGATACGTGAAATGGTTGAATTACCAATGAGACATCCAGAATTATTTGAAAAAATAGGTGTGGAAGCACCAAAAGGTGTTTTATTGTATGGTCCACCCGGTACTGGTAAGACATTACTTGCAAAAGCTGTGGCTGGAGAAACAAATGCACACTTTGTCTATCTCAGTGGTCCTGAAATAATGGGTAAACATTACGGAGAAAGTGAAGAGAGAATTAGAGAAATCTTTACTCAGGCTGAAGAAAATGCTCCTAGTATAATTTTCATTGATGAAATAGATTCAATTGCGCCAAAAAGAGATGAAGTTTCTGGCGAATTAGAAAAAAGAATTGTTTCACAATTACTAACTCTAATGGATGGCATGAAGTCAAGAGGTAAAGTAGTAGTTATTGCAGCTACTAACAGACCAGATTCTATTGATCCAGCTCTTAGAAGACCTGGAAGATTTGATAGAGAAATTGAAATTGGAATTCCAGATGATGAAGGAAGATCCGATATTCTTTCAATTCATACACGTGGTATGCCTATTGATGAAAAAGTAGATCTGAAACAAATTTCAAAAATTACACACGGATTTGTAGGAGCTGATTTAGAAGTATTAGCTAAAGAGGCTGCAATGAGATCTCTTCGTCGAATAATTGATGATGAAAAAATTGATCTTGGAGAAGATAAAATCTCATCAGAAATACTCCAAAAAATAGAGATTACAAGTGAAGACTTTAGAGATGCACTTAAAGAAGTTAGACCAAGTGCATTACGTGAAGTGCAAGTACAGATTCCTAATGTAAGTTGGGATGATGTTGGCGGTCTTGATGAACTTAAGGAGGAATTACGTGAAGCAGTAGAATGGCCCATTAAACACAAAGAGGCATTTGACTATGTCAACGTGCAAACTCCAAAAGGAATCTTACTTCATGGTCCCCCCGGAACTGGTAAGACATTGATTGCAAAAGCACTAGCTAAAATGACAGAGTCTAACTTTATCAGTATAAAGGGACCAGAACTTCTCTCAAAATGGGTAGGCGAATCTGAAAAAGGGGTCAGAGAAATATTCAGAAAAGCAAGACTAGCAGCACCATGCATTATCTTTTTAGACGAAGTAGATGCACTTGTACCACGAAGAGGTAGTGGTGGTTCCGAATCACATGTCACAGAAAGTGTGGTCTCTCAGATTCTTACTGAGATTGATGGGTTAGAAGAACTACACAATGTATTGATTGTTGGCGCAACTAACCGACTTGACATTGTAGATGATGCATTACTCAGACCAGGAAGATTTGATAGAATAATTGAAGTTCCAAATCCAGACGCAAAAGGTAGAAAAAATATCTTTGAGATTCATACCAAAAAGAAGCCACTTTCAAGCGATGTAGATATTACAAAACTAGTAGAGTTAACAGATGGATTTAGTGGAGCTGAAATTGCAGCTGTCGCAAATAGAGCAGCAATAGCAGCACTCAAAAAATATGTTGGTGGCAAAGCACAAAATGTCAAAGACATAAAGATCAGCCAAGAAGAACTAATTGATGCAATTGACAAGGTAAAGCCTCAAAAAAAAGAGGCACCACTTGCTCAATCCATAAAATAGTCTAAATACTAAGGAAGATGAGACCTAATATGAAACTCTACTTGGACTTTGACCCTTGTCAAGAATGTAATACAATGATGGCAGAGCTAAGCAGTCCTGAGATGCTATTTGCTGATGAAAAAACTCGAGCCGATGAATCTGCAAAGTTTCTCAGACATCTAACATATAATCACAACGAAGTGGTTCAAGCTGTTATGAATGATCTTCCAAAACAAAAACGAGATCAAGAACCTGATTTCTACAAATAATCTTATTTTTCATTATTTGTAATCAATAATCATATTGATATACAAAATTACACCAGTAGTTGGTAATAATGAAAATTAATTCTCTAACAGGTTTAGTTGTAATCGTTATTTTGTTTAGCTTATCACCTTCCTTTGCAATAGAGCCCGAACAAGAGCCACAACCACCGGGACTTCCAGAACCTTCACCTGAACCAGAACCAATTCCATTGCCTGAACCTGAACCTGTTCCCGATCCATTTCCGGGAGAAACAGAGTCAGAAAAAATTCAAAGACTAACTGAAGAAAATGAAAAATTAAAACAACAAAACAACAATCTTCAGAATCAAATATCTACACTAAAAAATGAAAAATCAGGACTAGAATCTCAAATCTCACATTTACAAGAACGCATAAAGAATTTGCAGGAAATAACAATGGAACAACTTCGTGTCATTATGGATCTAGTAAATAAACTAAAAGATGTAATTTATGAAAAAATAATTTCTCCTACAATTACAATGTAGGATTTTTTTTGAATTTTTACTCGTCAAGCTTTAGTGTTTTCTTAATCAAATCTGCTCTGTTTCTAATTGTTACATCACTAACTCCCGCCTCCAGAGAAAATTTTTTCTGACTCATTCTCTCACCATTAATTATACATGAAATGTACAATGAGGCCGCAGCTTGTGCTACTGGGTGTTTTCCAGCAGTAATTTCTTTTTCTTCACAGCGCTTTAGTATTTCAAATGCTCCACGTTTGGTTTTTTCTTTCAAATTCATGTTGTTTGAAATTTTTGAGATAAACGAGGATGTGTCATACTGATTAAGATTTAATTCAAGCTTTCTGATTATGGTTCTCAAATCTCGGGAAAGTATTCTTCTTTCAACATTACCTGCATCTGCTATGTCATCTAATGTTCTTGGAATGTTATTCTGTCTACATGCTGCATACAAAGAAGCTGAAATCAACGATGACATTGTTCTTCCTCTTGTTAATTTTGCACTTACTATTTTTCTGTAAATGTAGGCAGCGTTTTCTACAACATTATCTGGAATACCTAACTTTGTTTTCATTGAATGAAGCAAAGTAAAGGCCTTGCTCAAAGTAGCTGTTTTTCTTGATTTGCTTCTTTGATCCCATGTTCTGAGTCTATTGAATTCATATTTTGTTTTGTTGGATAATGTATTTCCTGAAGAATCTTTATTGCTTCCAATAACAGTTGATAAACCCTTGTCAAACATCGTTAATGATGTTGCAGGACCTGTTCTTGATTGCTTCATAAAGTCTTCCTGACTGTAACCTTTGTTTTCATATGATGCGTCAGCTAAGTTTTGCACTAGAATAAGACCGCAACCCCCGCAGACAATTTCTCCTCGTTCAGAATCTGTTATTGCAGGGTAGGTTTTGCAAGTATCTAGATTACACTTGACATCATAATCGTTTGAATAATTTTCTACCACTATTAAGTAATAATAGTTATAATGAAATAAAAACAGATTGTTACAGGTAATTTTGTATCTTTAACTATGTTTCACAAACAAAAAATTCCTAAACTTTTTAGAAAAATTTACTTGTAATATAACTAAAACATACAATGTATTAAATGTTAAAAATTAAAAACAATTTGTAAAGATTATTTTTTTATTGATTCTAAAGAGTGACCACGATTTTGAATCATTTGTGTAACTGCTTCAACAGTATAATCAATTCCATGCTCTTCGTCAAAATGATTTTTTAATTTCTCAATTGTACTGATGGATATTTCTTCATCAATTTCAAATTGACATTCAAAACCATAGTCTTCGCATCTTAATTTGAGAGTCATTTAGTCTGGGGAAAATTTCAAACCTATAAAAACTGTAGACCTGTCTTTGAAACAAAACGAAATTAGGTATTTTTGAACCTAAACTCCATCATATAGCACTAATAATGTGCGTTCCTTTGAAATTAATATGAAAGGACTTGAGTTTGTTTTTCTTGCAGCTGGCTCTGTTCTAGGAGGATTCCTACGTTACAAAATCACAGAATCACCTTTAATTTTTAATACATTACCACTGAACGTTCTGATCGTTAATGTAATTGGAGCCTTTATTCTTGGAGCATTTATTGTCGTCTCACAACAATGGAACCTGGATGGAAGATATTCTCTTTTTGCAGCGGTAGGATTTTGTGGTTCTTTAACAACAATGTCTTCATTTGCTCTTGATTCAAGCAATTTGTTGGAAAATAATCAATATGGGATACTTGTAGCCAATATTCTTGCAAATGTTGGGTTGTCTATTGGGGCACTGATAGGAGGAAAATCCTTAATGAGTGCCATATTCTCTAATTAATAGGAATGGTCTATTCTTATCAAGTAATAAAATTTCAATCAATCTCGTTTGTTCAAGGTACTCATTGGTCTCAATCTGTTGGTGATAAAGGAATTTTGTACAAATCCCTCAAGGATCCATTTTCAAAATTAATTATCCAAACTAATAATTCAAAAAAACTATTTCATGTTCCAAAAGACAGAACGGTAATAGTGACAAATGACTCAGTACATTTTCTAGGGGAACAATCCTAGTTATTTAAAAAACTGATCAATTTGATCTCTATATTTTAGTGCAATTTTTCCAAATTCTGAAAAATCCTCTACGCTAGGACTTTTCATTCTCATTGCATATTGATTCACAAACACAGAAAGAGCACTACCAATAATTAGATTGTATACTCCATCTGTTATGTTACTTGAATATGGAAATGCGACTTTGATGAAAGGCAGATATGACTCTGTTTGAGATATCATTAACTTGATATGCTTTTCAACAAAATCTTCAATATCTGAGGGTATTGCCATAACTTTCCTAATTTTGATTTCTTATAAACAGATCTTATGTTATTTTCAAAATCGATAATGATTTTTACTATTTATTAAAATCCATTCCTCATATTTGTCATGGCAACAAAAAAGCCTGCAAAAAATTCTGGAATTTCCCCATTCCAAACCTCAAATTGGTTTGATATAGACAAATCCATAGAAAATTTAAGAAAAGATATGGAAAGAGCTTTTGCTTCATTTCCATCCATGCAGCTGCCAAAAATGTCACATGCATCTTGTGATGTAATCGACGAAGGAAACCAATTTCGAGTAAAGATGAACGTTCCAGGAATAAAGAAAAATGAAATAAAATTGAATGTAACTGAAAATTCTCTTGAAGTTTCAGGAGAACATAAAGAGGAATCTGAAGAAAAAAAGAAAAACTATCTTACCAAAGAGCGCAGTCATGTTTCTTATTACAGAACCCTTCCTCTTTCTGAAAATGTAGTTGCATCAAAAGTTAAAGCAAAATTGATTGACGGTGTATTAGATATTACATTGCCAAAAACTAAACCCACAAAAGCCCCAGAGAAAAAATCAATCTCAGTTCAATAATTAGTTTTTAAGAAATAGATGAGATAGATATTTTTCTTTTCCTTTTTTACTTCTAGGAAGACATCTTAACTGTCTATTGCAACAAGGACAGCCAAGTCCATCAAATTCTAAAAATACTTCACAATAATTACATCGTTTTTGTCCAGCAGCGTATCTTCCAATTTGTGATGGTTTTAGTGCTTTGTAGTCTTTACATTTACCAATGCAATACGTCACAAGTCAAATCTAAAATTATTCAAAATAAAAGATATGATTGCACTGCAACACATTTTTGAGTTTTTTCCAAATTAAATTTATAATACTAAAATCTAATTTTTTCTATTGCATTATCTAGATCAAAAAGTATTTGGAAAAATCACGACAAAAGAAATTATTGGTGCAGAACCTCCAATTACACCTGATACTCAAAATCTCTTAGAAAGTGAATTTTCAATTTTAGCTTCAGAATTAGAATCATGTTCTAAAGAAGAACTTGAAAAACTCTTAGAACAGCAACAAGCCGCTGAAGCCCATGTAAATAGTAGACCCGGAGCTATGGCATTATCACAACCTAAAATCCAACTATTCACAGAATTTAGCCAAAAATACATTCAAAAAATTAGAGAAAAACTAGATTCTTAGGGTTTTTTTCTTCTTGCAGGCTTTTTTGGAGTAGTTCTCCTCCTTACCAATAATGAAATAATTGCACCTGCTGGAATTCCTATTATTGTTCCAAGACTAACATAGGGTGCGATGAAAAAATCTCCAATCCAAATTCCGCCATCAGTTGTCAATTCCATAAATGTTCTAGGTCTTAGAACTACTGAAACAGTTTGGGAATCTTCTTTTTGTTCTCCAATATCATTAGTATATTCTACAATGATCTCAAATGGTAATTTGTATTCTGTATTTACTTCTTGAGTGGGAGTAATTATTCGTGATGTGATTCCAACAGGACTATTTTTTTCAATTTTAGAAAATGCATGCATTGTTTCTCCTCTAAATTGAATATCTGAAGGTGGTATGATTTTGATTTTCACATCTGTAATATCGATATCTTCTGAAACAATTTCTATATCAACAGGAAATTCTGCATTTGTAAAAATTGATTCAGGTATTTTGGTGTGAATTGTTACATTAGGATCCTCTTTAATTATAATTGGAATTGCAATATCTTGGTAGAAAGGTTTCTGTGGTATTTCATTATTTGAAACTAGAATTTGAGAATATTTTATATTAATAAAATGAATTCCTGGATTAGCATCTTTTGTGATAATTAGATTGACATTTTCTCCATATGAACCTCCCTCCGCAAGTTTCTTTATGCTAACATTATTTGGCTCAATCATCAATCCCGGAATTTCAGATAATGAGAATTCAAATGAAATATCTTGTTTTTCTTCCCATCCATTATTTTTTACTAATACTGAGATTATTCCCTCTCTTCCTACAATAATTTCATCTGGAAAATTAATCTCTACACTCATCCCCCCATCAAAATTCTGAATCATACTTTCCCCATGAATACTTGGAATTAGAAAGAATAATCCGGCTAGAAAAGGTGCAATCCAGAACCGATTCATGATTTTTATTATTTTAACTGTATTATGACTATTCTGGGCAATTTTAGCCTCAAAAATTCATGAAAACAACTTGTTGATTCATAAATACCACCAATTCTAGGATTCCAGAATCAATTATGGTAAGTAAATCAAAAGAACTCTGTCCGAGATGTGCACAGGGAAAATTAGTAACTGATAATGAATCTGGAGAAATGTTTTGCTCCAAATGTGGTTTTGTAATTACTGAAAAATTACAAGAAGCAGGTCCTGAGTGGAGATCCTTTACTCAGGATGAACATGGAGATAGAGCAAGAGCAGGAGCTCCTACTTCATTAACTATGCATGATATGGGTCTGGCAACGATTATCAATCCAGTAAACAAGGATGCATCTGGAAGACCATTAACTGCTTCAATGAAAAGCACCATTGAAAGATTAAGAACATGGGATAGTAGAAGTCAAGTTCATGAACCTGTTGATAGAAATTTTAGACAAGCATTTAGTGAATTAAATAGACTAAAGGACAAACTTGCAATTTCTGATGCAGTTATTGAAAAGGCAGCTTACATTTACAGAAAAGCACTTGACAAAGGTCTTGTTAGAGGTCGTTCAATTTCAGCCTTGATGGCATCTGCACTTTATGCCGCATGTCGTGATACTGAAACTCCTAGAAACCTCAAAGATGTAGAACAAGCTGCAAACATCAAAAGAAAAGATATTGCAAGATGTTACAGATTACTTGTTAAAGAACTAGATTTGAAAATGCCAGTTACTGACTCTATTCAATGTGTTGCTAGAATTGCAAGTCGAATTGGAATTGCAGAGAAAACAAAAAGATATGCAGTTAAAGTTCTCAAAAAAGCCCAAGAAAATGAAGTTTCAGCTGGAAAAGATCCAATGGGTCTCGCAGCAGCAGCATTATACCTATCTTGTGTTAAAAATGGTGAGGATAAAACTCAACGTGATATTGCAGAAGCTGCAAATGTGACTGAAGTAACAATTAGGAATAGATACAAAGGTCTCAAAGAATCACTAGAACTATAATCACTCTTGAGAATTTACTTTTTTTACAAATCCACCTTCATTTGATTCATCAATAATTTCAGAATTGTCTGTTTGATTATTTGTTGCATCATCAGAATCTTCAGGAGGTTTTACAAATCCACCTTTAACCGGTTCTGGAGGTGGAATATTTTTAGCCCTACCTAATCCAATTGTTGTGATTATTACTGATGACAATATGATAAAGAAAATGATTTGTGGATATGCTTCTGCGTTTGGTAAACCCATAGTAATAGGATAAGTAGCTAGAACTGCTGCAGCTAATCCTCTTGGGATCATAGAGTTTGTAACTGCTTTATCCAACTTTGAAAATCGTTTTGTTAATGTAATTTTGGCAATAATTCCTCTTCCAAAGAATACTGCAACTGTAATTAAAATACCAAACACAACATATTCTATTTGGCCAAAACTAGCCATTAATCCTACAAATACAAAGAAAAATGATCTAACCAAAAATGTGAGTTGATTATGAGTTGGATCATCCATTTCAATTTTGGGTAACTTGAATCGCAAAACCCTTGCTAAGTATTTCTTGTTTCCAAGCATCAAACCGAATACCAAAGCTGTAAGAGCACCTGATTCTCCAAACGAATTTGCCAAGAAAAACAATACGAACAAAATTCCTAATGTAAGCATGTAGCCATGTTGAGCATTTCCAAGCTTTGTTGAGACATACATCCAAGGAATTCCTACCCCGAATCCCAAAACTAAACCCACAACCACTGCTCTGCCTAAAGTTTCCTCTAATGTTTGAAGATCAAATTGTCCCGCAAGAATTGCCTCAAATAAAATGAATGCAACTATTGTTGCCAAAATATCAGTTAATGCAGACTCAAAACTAAGCATAGACTTTGTGTCTTCAGAAATCTTGACATTTCTTACCAATCCAAAAACAATGGCTGAACTACTACCTCCAACAATTGCTCCAAGCAGAATGCTTTCTAACCAAAGCCAACCTAATGCATAATGCGTTGCTATTGCTATAATGGCAACTGATAAAATAAAACCAACAAGTGCAAGGGTTAGTGAAAAATGGGCGGTTTTTATCACGTGTTTGATATCCAAATTTAATCCACCATCAAACATAATGATAATTAATGCAAGAGCTGCAAAATATGGAACAACTTGAATTACAGCTTCAGGTTGAATCAATCCTAAAACAGGTCCTAAAATTACTCCTAGAATCATCAAAAATGCAACGTCAGGAATTCCTGTTTTTTTGAAAAATGCTTCTCCAGCAACTCCGAGAAAAATTACAATACCTGCTGCAAGCAAAATGACATGCGCAGGTGCAATTAGACCGTCTGGAGTAGTTAACGATCCTACTGAATTGCTTAATTCGGCTACTTTTTCAAAAATCAAATCTGTATCAAAATTTCCTATTGGAATTTGAGTTGTTTGACCTTGTAACAAATTCAAAATAGACAAAAGTATTGGATTCATTTATGACAGAAAATCCATATCTTTGAATAAAAATTAAACTAGATTGGGTTGATAATTTTAGGCTCAATGGTTGATTTTAGATACACATTAAATCAACTATGACGTAAATTTTTTACTTGAGTGGTACTGAAACATTACGAGAAGATCATAAACAAATTAGAAGATTAGAAAAGGTTATCATAAAATGCTATTCGGAACTTTATAGTGGGAAAAATATTCCTTTTTCTGATATAGATAAAATTACATTAATTATTGAAGAATTTTTAGACTCCATTCATTACTCTAGAGAAGAAGACTCTTACTTTCCATGCGTTGCAACATATGATCACCTGAAACAAGAGATCAGAGGATTATTAATTGAACATGAATTTTCTAGACGAATTGCTCTTCAAATCAAAAAACATCTGAAAAGATGGAAAGAAGGCGAAGATGCAAGAGAGCCTGTTGCAAGATATCTAAAAACATATTCTGTATATCTTATGGATCATATGAACAAGGAAGAAGATTTTTTTGATAAAGCAGAGGCGGAGGTTCTATCAAAAGAGGAAGAATTGGATATGTATGAACAATTTCGATCAGTCATGACAATTTCTAAAAAAATGGAAGATATGATCAAAGAAATTGAGTATCTAGAAAATCAACCTTGGGTTAAAAATTAACGTAAACTCTTTATGGGTAAATCATGAATTTTTTTCATGAAACCTTTTGTTCTTTGGATGACTGGTCTTCCCTGTTCAGGAAAGACTACCATCGTAAAAGACTTGCAAAAAGATATCCCAAATTTGGCAATGCTAGATGGAGATGAGCTAAGAGAATGGTTTTCTCCAAAAGATTTCTCAAAAGCAGGACGTGATGAACATAACAAAAAAGTTGCTCATTTGGCAAAATTGTTGTTAAAACACGGTGTACCAAGCGCAGTATCCTTAGTTTCACCATATCTTGAGAACAGAGAAAATGCTAGGAAGATTGTTGATGCTGGTGATCAGTTTGCAGAGTGCTATGTCAAATGTTCATTGGAAGAATGCGAGAAAAGAGACGTAAAAGGCATGTATGCCAAAGCAAGAAAAGGAGAGATCAAAGGATTTACAGGAATTGACGATCCTTATGAAGCTCCAGAAAAAGCCGATCTTATAGTTGATACGGAAAATGAATCACTTGAGAATAGTGCAAACAAAGTAAAGGAATTTCTTAAGTCAAGAAACCTACTCTAATTTTTTAAATTCATCAACTATTGTTTGATGAATAATCCCATTTGTTACCAGAATTCCGTTTTGATGGAAAACTTGCTTATTGTTATATGAAATCTCATTTCCTAACATATCTGTCATTCTTCCTCCAGCCTCAGAAATTATACAATGTGATGCAGCAGAATCCCATTCTTTCATTTTATTAGTTGTTGTGATATATGCTTCTGCTTCACCTGATGCAATTTTTCCAACTTTTAATGAACTTCCAATACTAGTAAATTCTTGAATCCCTAATTTTTTGATAAATAACTTCTCTTTGTCAGATAGGTGATGTCTTGATCCAACAGTTCGGCATTTAGGAAGATCTCCAGTTTTAGTTACTGAGATTCTTTCCCATTCTTGATTTGAATATCTATATGCGCCTTTACCCTCTTGTGCAACAAATAATGTTTTTTCTGTTGGCCAACCAATTACTCCAATAATTGGTTTTTTGTTTTTAACAAGTGCAATCATCACAGTAAATTCTCCTGTTTTGTCAATAAAATCAGAAGTCCCATCTAATGGATCTACTATCCAAATAATTTCTTCAGATAACCTTGTTTGGTCATCATTATCTTCTTCCGACAAAATTTTGTGATCTGTTTTTGATAGAATTTCTTTGATTATTTCATTACTTTTTAAATCTGCTTCCGTAATTGGAGAGTTGTCATTTTTGGTAAACTCTTCAAATTCTCCTTTGTAAATCTCTAAAATCTCATTTCCAGCTGCATTTGCAGCCTTGATTGCAATATCTAATTCAGGAATCCTATCTTTAATTGGTATTTCTTTCAAAATTTATTCCTAAGTAGTTAGTTCTGGCTTTAGAGTCCAAACAACTCCAAGGGCAATGAATGGAATTGAGATGATTCCAATAATTCCCAAAATCGTGAAAAACTGGGATTCTGAAACTAATGGATTGTTTATGATCCAAGGTAGTGGTAATGATACGATAATCCAAATAATTCCTAATAATATTAACAACTTTGCTTTTGCTTTTCTATCTTTCATGATAATTCGTTCATTCAGGTGGTATTAAATTCATATGAATCTATTTTGTAGATTCTCCTCCATCAACTGCTAAAATTGCTCCGGTTGTCCATGCTGAATCATCTGATGCAAAATAAAGTACAGCCTTTGCAACTTCTTCAGGTTTGCCCATTCTACCTAATGGATGTTCGGCATCCATGAAATCTCTATCTTTTTGAGTTTTGACAAAGGGTTTTGTCATATCTGTATCGACCACTCCTGGACAAATACAATTTACCCTGATCTTATCTTTTGAATACTCTAAAGCCCAACATTTTGTAAGTACGATCAAAGCTGCCTTTGTTGCAGAATATGCATCAGCATTGAATCCCTGATATGCTTTTAGTCCTGCATCTGATGAAATATTAATTATTGAGCCTGCTGTTTTCTGTAAATAGGGAATTGCTTCTTTTGTAACTCTGAATTGTCCTGTAAGATTTACATCCAAAACTTCATTCCAATCATTCTCTTCAATCTCATGTAATTTTTTGATTCTTGGGAAAACCCCTGCATTGTTTACAAGAATATCTAATCTACCAAATTTCTCAATAGTTTTTTGTATCGCATTTTTCACATCATTGGTTTTCCTTACATCAGCTACCACTCCAATTGAATTAGAGATTTCAGAAGATGATTTTTCTAATCGTTCTTTGTCTTTTCCAATGATAACTACATTGGCACCGTTTTCAGACAAAACTCTTGCAGTAGCAAAACCAATGCCTCTACTTCCACCAGTAACGAGTGCAACCTTACCTGATAAACTCAATAGTTTTAGGATAAAAATTCGTAATTTATAGATCAATTTTATCAAAATAGGAATGAGATATTTCAATAATTCTACATATTTCTTGTAATTAATTCTATTAACTCTTAAATAGTTAAAGTTACTATAGTAATTAATGCCGAAGGATATAATTCCTATCGACTAAAATTGCGTAACCCCGCAGAACGATAAAGGCAATCAAACGCTTTGCTCGTTTGAGAATGAGAGGGAATCTCTCAAAGTTCTGCAATGAAGGGGGTACGCCTCTTTTAATTTTGTAGAATATCTACAGATACAGAACCCATTACATTCCCATTTGGATTTATGACAATTGTCACATCTAGATTTACAGGAACTGTTATCTCATTTTCTCCAAGATATTCCCATGTATAGTATTCAGAAATTCCAGTTTCATGTAACGTACTTCTTAATTTAAAATCTTCATGAAAATCAAGTTCAACTCCATTCAATGAAATTGACAAAGTCTCTGGACTGCTACCGTTAGGAACAAATCTGAAATAATAATCTCCTTGAGACATAAAAAATGAATCAGAGTAAACTCCATTCTCATATAATTGCGGATCTGCTAATGTTACATGAAATACAACATTATCATCTTTTTCAGAGGAATCTAATGACATTAAAACAAAAATTCCTATAATAATTATAATAGGAATTAACATGATTTTCTTATTCACAAAACGATTTGAGAATTGGATTATAAAAATAAATTTCTACTTTTCTCGAATCTCTTTTGTTAGTGATTCTAGTTTCTCAAGCTCCTCTAAAATCCAAGGATCGTTAATCAAATCCATAACCTCCTCCATTTTGAATAATTTTGGAGTAGTCATTCCCTCTTCAAAATCATATAGTTTGATCATTCTATTTTTGACATTTTCAGGGTCTATCTTTTTGTTATGGGCAAAGTTGTGAGCAAAGTCATTTCTGATCTCTCTAATCTCGTTTAGTTTTTGTTGAATTTTTACCCTACTTTTCTCATCAATTACTTTTTTGAAATCTTGATGATTTTTCATTATTCTTGAAATCCAAACTATCTTTGTTCCAAAGGATGCTGTTCTGTCCTCGTCAAATACCGTTTTTGCCCAAAGGGGAAAATCATTCTTGTCCCGTAAAAATAGGTCTGAAATAATAACTGTAAGTGTCGAATCAAGTACTGAAACATAGCTTAGAAAATTGCCCCTAATTCGATTTACCAGATTCACATATTCTTTGTCTGTTAGATCTTTAGAGATATCTGGCAAAACAAAACCAAAGGATTCGCTCATAAAATTACCTAAAGAAAATCCTTAAATAGTTTTTTCAGATTGATTTTTTTGTAAAAATGACAAAATGTCCACTCTGCGGTGATATGATCAAAGATGAATCTTTGATTAATACGCATATAAGAAAAATGCATCCTCAAAAACTCATTATTTAGGCTGCGTTCTAGTTAGGGAAATTTTATTATCAGTTAATCATTCTTTACACCTGAAATTAAGTACATTTTACTTCATCAAACTCATGGCTAATTTGAGTAACAAGTGGACAAAACCACCTACTACTAGCATTGGAGAAAAAATTGGTGATACTGTCAAGCCTAAAGGTGCACTAAAACCACGTGTTCAAGAAGGAGTCAAAAGATTACGATTACAGATTCAAAAATTAGATAAAATGTTGTCTGGATTACAAGAACGTGATGGACAACTATTTAGAAGAATTGTAGATGCAACACAAAAACATGATACTCAAACAGCCAAAGTTTTAGGAAATGAATTGGCAGAGATTAGAAAAGTTATCAAAATTATGAGTAGTGCTAGAATTGCTCTAGAACAAATCGAATTAAGATTGACAACATTTAGTGACCTTGGTGATACCGTTGTTGCAATCGTACCAACAATGGGATTGATGAAGAACCTAAAATCCTCACTTGGAAAAGTAATGCCAGGAGCTGAAGCTGAAATTGGTCAGATGGCTGAAATGCTAGGTGGATTTATGACTGAAAGCTTCTCTGGTGATGCTGGATTTGGGATGGATGAAAGTACAAATGCCGAATCTGATGCAATTCTCAAAGAGGCAGCAGCAGTAGCTGAGAATTCTGCCGGACAGATGTTCCCATCAGTTCCCACTGAATCAACATCATCAGCTACAACCTCAAAATTTTACTAAAATAATTCGATTTTCTAAATTCTTTTCTTATAACTATTGCTCTTCATTGTTACTGATCTTTTCTGCTTTTTGATTAAATGCTTTGTTGAGATTTTTCAATAATGCAAAAACTTTCAGTAATACTTCTGGGAATGTTGTTTTCTGGAGTATCATTTTCTGGTTTTGCTTTTGCTCAAGAAGGACCAATAGCTGAGGATGATTTTTACACAATCGATGAGGATTCTCATCTAATTGTAGATTCTATTGGAGTTCTGCAAAATGATACTAACTTCTCAAATGATCCATTAAATGCAGTTCTTAAAACTGATGTTAATTTTGGAACTCTTAAATTCCATCAGAATGGAAATTTTACTTATTTACCAAATGAAAATTCAATAATTAATGATTCATTTACATATGTTGCCAATAATGGTACCCATAACAGCAATGATGCTACTGTGATAATTTTTGTAAATCCCATAAATGACACACCTGTTGCCCAAAATGATTATGTTGAAACTCAACAAAATGTTGCTATTGCTATAGATGTTCTTCAAAATGACTCTGATGTAGATAATGATTCATTGAATATCTTCTTGGAAATTGATCCCTCAGAAACAAGAGGATTTTTAGAAATTCAGGAGTCTCAAGTCTTGTTTACTCCAATTGTAGGGTTTGTAGGGGACACTACATTTTCCTATTTGGTATATGATGGAGAGTTAAAGAGCAATTATGCAAACGTTACAATATCTGTGATTGAGAATGATGAAGAACCAGATGACTCTATATTTGAACAAATTTTCGAGCGCATTCAATCAATTTTTGACAAAGTTCTAACTTTAGAAAATGAAGTTTCTCAACTCAGAGAAAAGAATTCCTTGCTTGAAGAAAGAATTTCTGCACTTGAGGCATTTCATCGAAATGAAACTTTAGGAAATAATGAGAAAGTGGTAATTTGTCATAATGGTAAAAACACCATAACTGTATCTCAAAATGCACTATCTGCCCATCTCAATCATGGTGATACAAAGGGTAAATGTCTAGACGTTCAACATTCTACTTCATTTTCGACATTAGCAATGTCCAATATTCAATCCAACTTCTCAAATGAGAGAGTAGATGTTTGTCATAATGAAAAAGTAACCTTGTCTCTCCCAGGCAAAGCCGCAAGACATCATTTGGAACATCATGATGATGATTATTTAGGACAATGTACTGAGAATTCTACCCTTCAAGAAGCTGAAAAGTTAGCAAAACAACAAGCTGACCAAAAACAAAGAGAAGCAAAGAAAGATGCTCAAGAAGCTGAAAAGTTAGCAAAACAACAAGCTGACCAAAAACAAAGAGAAGCAAAGAAAGATGCTCAAGAAGCTGAAAAGTTAGCAAAACAACAAGCTGACCAAAAACAAAGAGAAGCAAAGAAAGATGCTCAAG
>JAJETY010000039.1 GCA_021268355.1 Candidatus Nitrosopumilus sp.
GTTCATTGCCAGCTAAGTTTAATGTGCCTCCAAAACTAAGATTGTCAACAATATTAACACTACCTCTAACAGTTGTGTTATTGTTAAGATTGATAGTTCCACTAGCACCTTGTAAATTTAGATCTCCAACAAAAGTTTCAATATCATTGTCTACCCATTCTTTTGGATTTTTAGCCATAAATCCTAATTTTTGAAGAATTTCTTGAACTTGAAAATCTTTAATGCCTAATCCAGAAAATCTTTTTGCAATACCATCGGTTAGTTTTGCACGTTTTTGATCTATCTCTCTGGTAATTTTATCCCATTCTCTTTTCAGAATATCTGCAAACCATTGATCAAACTCATCTTGTACAAAGGCAACATCTTCTAATGGATCATGAGTTCCAGGTGGAACAGGTTGTCCCTGAATATCAGTAGTTCCAGCAATATCAACAACATGAATTAAAACTTCAGCTTGTCTTGCATCATCAAGAAATTGATTTCCCAAGCCTTTTCCCTCATGTGCACCAGGAACTAACCCAGCAATGTCAATAAGTTTCACAGGGATGAATCTAGTCCCTTTTTCACAAAGCTCGTTTTGATGTTCTATTTTGAAATGTTTACAAGCGCAATCAGCTTTTACATATGCTACTCCAATATTTGGTTCAATTGTTGTGAATGGAAAATTTCCAGAAGCCACAGGAGTTTCGGTTGCAGCCGAGAAAAAAGTGGATTTTCCTACATTTGCTTTACCCAAAAGACCAATTTGCAATAATCTAAAAAATTCATTTCTACTTATTAGTATTGCAGAAATCGTTTAATCATCATATATTCAATCAACCACATGTCAATAGTAATTACAGGAACACCTGGTGTCGGAAAACACACAGTTGGAAAGGAACTATCAGAAAAATCAAAATTAGAAATTATAGATATCAATGAGATTGCTAAAAATTCAGGATTATTTGAGCAAAATGATGAATCTAATGATGTAGATACAGAAAAACTAAAAGGAATTCTCAGAGAAAAAATTTCAAAGAAATGTATCATCATAGGGCACTTGGCACCTTATGTTTTAGATAAAGAAAAAATCAATACAGTGATTGTTTTGAGGCGTAGTCCATACCAATTAATTCAAGTATATGAGAAAAGAGGTTATTCAGACAAAAAAATTAAAGAAAATACAAGTAGTGAAATTTTAGGAATTATCACATATGATGCTATAAACCAATTTCAAGACAAAGTTATTCAGATCAATAACACAGAGGGAAATATTCAAGAGGTTTTAGGCAAAATACAAGAAGCAATTTCAGGTAAAATTAATTCAGAAGAAGTAGATTGGCTTGAATTAGTTACCAGAAATAACGATTTAAAAAAATTTTTTGTTGATTGATTAAATAAAGCCTTTTGATTTGAAAAGATACTTGTTTGAAATATCAAAAACAGATCTGGCAGCCCGTATAGGTTCAATAGAAACAAACCACGGAAAAATTGAAACTCCCGCATATGTACCGGTAATTCATCCAGTAAAACAAACAATTCCTTCAAAAAAGATCAAAGAGATTGGTTTTGATCTTGTAATTACAAATGCATACATTACTAGAAACAACTATGGGGATGAAGCAGTAAAAAAAGGAATTCACAAAATTATTGATTATGATAGAGGAATAATGACAGACTCTGGAGGATACCAAGTTCTAGAGTACGGAGATGTTCCCGTATCACCAACAGAGATGGCAGATTTTGAACAAGGAATTATGACAGATTTTGCTATCCCGTTAGACAAACCAACAGGATTTGGACTACCAGTGAAAAAAGCAGAAGCTTATGTTAAACACACTCTCAAAGTTTGTAAACAAACTATTGAAGACAGTAAAGATAACGGACAGATTTGGATAGGTCCAATTCAAGGTGGAGAGCATTTTGAACTTGTGGAAAAATCAACTAAAGGTTTGATCAAGATGGGATACAAGATGTTGGCATTGGGCAGTCCAGTGGAGTTTATGGAGTCATATGAGTATAGATTGTTAGCTCAGATGATTGTCGCAGCTAAAAAGCAGATTCCACATAACATACCTCTTCATCTTTTTGGAGCAGGACATCCATTAACAATACCTTTTGCAGTTGCATTAGGATGTGATACATTTGATTCAGCTTCATACATGCTCTACGCAAAACAAAATAGATACATTACAGAAGATGGAACGCGTAATTTGTCAGATATTGAGGTATTTCCATGTCATTGTGAAATATGTTCAAAATATACTCCTGATGAACTAAGAAAGTTGGAATCCAATGAAAAAATTAACCAAATAGCAATTCACAATCTATATGCAATAAAATTAGAAGTTGACAAAGTCAAACAGGCAATTCATGAAGGTAGATTATGGGAATACGTAATCAAAAAAGCAAGAGCCCATCCAAAGTTATTTGAGATGGTTGAAGTCATGACTGAAAACTATGAATTTTTGAAGATTGGCACTCCTAAATACAAGGAAAGAGCAATTTTTCTTTTCGATAAAGAGGATCAGTATAGACCAGAAGTTCAATCATTTCATGAAATAGTTAGAAAATTCAAATCAACTAAAAACAAACTCGTAATCACAAAAGAGTCATCAACAAAACCAGGATATCTTTCACATGAATTTGTTAACTTGTCAAAAAAACTAAAAGATATGGATGAAGTTCAAGTTTGTCAATACAATCCCCAATTGGGATTGATTCCTATTGAGATTTCAGATATTTTCCCTGCTGCACATCATGAAACATCAAGAATGAATTTTGTCCCTGAGGAATTTACAGAGTTTGAAAAAACATGGAGAATATTTTTTGATAACAACAAATTTTCAGAGATTAGATATGACAAAGATGATCAATTCCTAAAACATTTTGTAAAACAATTACCAAAAAATATCAAAAAGAAATCTTTTTCGTAATTAAAAATAAGAAAAAAGAATGTGCTAAAAGAAACAGCTTATAGTGCTGCGTCTTCTGCCCAACCGTTAATGAAGATACCGTTTTTGTGAAGAGGTACTGGTTGTCCAGCAGTGTAATTCATTGGTCTCATCCAAAAGATTGATTTTGTTGGGCATACACCGATGCATGCACCATCAGAAATACATCTTTCTGGGTAAAAGACAAATGCTTTACCTCTCTTCCAGCCTTCAACTGGTTTTACTCTAAGGACATCTGGACCAAGAGTTGTACAGATTTCTACACATAGTGCACATCCGATACATCTTTGTTCATCAATGTCTGGAAGTATTGCTATTGGCATTACAAAACAAAGAATGCTTGGTGACTATTTAAACCATGATTGATATTCATAACCCTGTTATGAAATTTGATCGGCAAAAATTATGCGCAGAATCTAGATTAGAAATTTTAAAAAACAAAAAGATAACGTGAATTTCACGTTTATTTTCTCATTGCGTCTATTTGACCAGAAGTTACCCAGTCAAGTAATTCTGCAGAAGAAGGATTAAGGTCTGCTTTCTGATTCATCAGATTGTTAACCCAAATCCAGTTAATTTGGTTTAGGAGTGGTTTGTTTGCTTCGTCACCAGCACGTGTTTTAGCGACGACGGCTTGATCTTGTTGTCCTAACCATTCTTGGAAGCTTCTTCCCATGAGGATCGAATCTTAGCTTGCACTAATTAAAGCTTTTGAAGATTCTATCTAAAGCATAATGATCGGCAATTTATCAAGAAGGTTTTAACGTAGATGAAAAATCAAACTAATTCTTGGATGTTAAAGTTTTGGGCGCTGCCAACGAGGTAGGTAGATCGGGGTTTCTAGTAAACTGTAGTGGAACAAAACTCCTACTTGATTACGGGGTTTTATTTGGAAGAAGAGGGACACCCCCACAATATCCGCTTCATGTGAAACCCAAGGACTTGGATGCAATAATTATCACTCATGCCCATTTGGACCATTCTGGAAATGTTCCATCCCTTTTTGTGAGTGGCAATACAGATGTTTATGGAACTCCGCCAACATTTGACTTGTCAAAATTATTGATTGAAGATATGCTAAAAATTGAAAAGAATTCTCATCCATTTGATATTCCAGAAGTAAATAACATGATGAAAAATGCCAAAGAGATTGGATTCAAACAAAAAATCACCAAAGGAAATGCAACATTTGAGTTAAGAGAATCAGGACATGTTATTGGGGGTAGTACGGTTTTAGTAGAATCTGAAAACAAACGTCTCTTCTATACAGGCGACATTAAGACAAATGGTTCAAGAATGCTTCGAGAAATGGACTTAGATATTGGCGAAATTGACATGTTGATTACTGAGAGTACATATTCCATGACAGAACAAAAACCTAGAAAAGAATCAGAATCAGAATTAATTGAATTTGCAAACGAAGTAATGGATAGAAAAGGAATTTTGTTCATCCCTTCATTTTCAGTTGAGCGTTCTCAAGAGATGGCATGCATTTTAAGAAATGCAAATTTCAAACACAGAATTATCATGGACGGTATGGCGTTAAAGGTTAACGAGATAATGTTTAGACATCCAGAATATTTACGAGACCCAAAAGTTTTCTCAGATGCAATAAAAGGTGCAACTGCAATTACTGAACATTCTGAAAGAAAACGTGCAATGGAAGAACCATGTGTGGTTATCTCCCCAGCAGGAATGTTAGTTGGAGGAAATGCAGTTTTCTATTTACAACACCTTGCATTTGATGAAAGAAATGGAATTGCACTTGTCTCATATCAAGGTGAAGGAACACCTGGCAAAAAATTACTAGATTCAGGAAAAGTTTCTTCTAGAGGAAGAGACATCAATGTTTCAGCACAAGTAAAGCAATTTGAGTTTTCAGGACATGCAGATAGGAATGAATTGTTTGACATGATAAAGAAAATTAAAGGAAATCCCAAGGTGTTGACAGTGCATGGAGATGCCGAATCATGTGATATGTTTGCACAAGAAATACACGAGAGATTTGGATTAGAGGCACATTCTCCTTCAGTTAATGAAGAAATTACTGTCTAAAATGCAAATCAAAGAATCAATTGATGTAGAAAATTCAATTAATAGCGGTCAAGTTTTTCTTTGGAAAAAAAATAATGAATTTTGGTATGGAGTAAATGGACAAGATGTTCTCCAGATAGATGAAAATGCAAAAATAAAATCTTTAAAAAATCACAAAACAGATTTTTTTAGAAGCAGTGATGATTTTGATGGAATAATCAAATCAATTTCAAAAGATAAAGTGGTAAAAGATGCTGTAAAAAAATATCCTGGATTAAGAATCATCAAACAAGATCCCTTTCAATGTTTGATTTCATTTATTGTTTCATCAAATTCAAATATTCAGAAAATTAAAACGAATCTAGAAAATATTTCTCAAAAATTTGGTGAAAGAATAGAATTCAAAAATCAAGAATTCTTCTTGTTTCCAGAATCTGAAACACTTTCAAATGCATCAATTAATGAAATTAAAAAATGTGGGGTAGGATATCGTGCAAATTTCATTAAAGAGGCATCAAAAATTTTCTCTTCAAAAGAAATTGCAATTGAAGATTTGAAAAATTGCACTTATGAGGATGCCAAAAAGAAAATTTGTAAAATTCCAGGGATTGGAAACAAGGTAGCAGATTGCATATTATTATTCTCCCTTGACAAATTAGAATCATTTCCATTGGACAGATGGATGATTAGAATTTTGGAAAAGTACTATTCAGAACGATTTCAAATTGAAACAAAAACAATTACAGATAAACAGTATGAAATTTTGCATCAAAAAATTGTAGAGTATTTTGGCCCCTATGCTGGATATGCACAACAATTTCTCTTTAAAATGGAAAGAGAAAATTACCAAAAAAGGTGGCTGTAAACCCTTAAAATGGTAATTAATTGCTAGATTTTTGGGCCTATAGCTCAGCATGGATAGAGTGTTGGACTTCTAATCCAATGGTCAAGGGATCGAAGCCCTTTGGGCCCGCTTAACAAAATTATTTATTCTAACCAAAAGATGTGATTTTTGTGAAAGATATAGAATTCAAGTTAAATTCAACGGAGATTCATCCAAATTCTGAAATTATTGGGACTATCTCTGTATCATATCCTGGAAGATATGATGGGGTGGTTATCAACACGCAGATTTTGGATTCAAATGAGCATATCACTTACAAATCATACAATGGAAAAACAATTTCAAATAATGTTGCAAGATTATTCATCAACAAAGATGTAATGTCAGATAACAAGGCAGAATTTACTGCAGTGATAAAATTTGAACCAACCAAAGAATATGAAGTGAAATTTAGAGCATCAATTATCGAACAACATAAAGAAATTGAGAGTCAGATAATTTTTGCCAAGTATTCTAACTAGAATCTACTCTTTTGTACGGATATCTCACCTTTCATCCAAGGATGAGGTTGGCAGAAATAATGAACCACAGTGGCTTCAGTAAAAAGAAATTCGTAGGAATCTCCGGGTTTAATTACTCCTGGAGAACCAAAGTCACCACTGAAACCATCGGCATATCTATGATCAGGAGTAACAGTATGTGCAGTGTCATCCAAGTTTACCCACCGAACATTATTTGTAAACGTCAGCAAGGCTTCAGCTTTGTTTGGAACATAGTTTTCATTTCCTTCTATAACAGCACCAGGAACAATTTCAATTAAGAAGAATTCTTCTGCAGGTTCTAAAATTGCATGAGAAACTGATGGTTTAGCTAAAGATTCAGGAAGATAAAATGAGGTGTAAAAAACTACAGAGGCTGACAAACCCACTAGTAATGCAATGAGTCCAATTCCGTAGGCATGACTAGATGTTGGACTACTCATAATTTTTTTCGCATCTCAAGTTCTTATAAAGCTTCTTTAGAATTTTTGAGATCATGGTTTGTTGAGATCACCAGCACCAAGATTTGGATTATTATTACCACCAAGATTTGGATTTACATCTGCATTTACTCCCAAATCTGATTTAGCTTTTGGTGATGGAACTTCAGGCGCCAATGGTTTTTCTTGAGGTTTTTCAGGAGTAGTTTGATCTGTTGGAAGCTCTGGTTGTGAAACTGGTTCAGGTTCAGCTAGTTTTGGTTTTTCATCAGATGCAGGTGTTGGAGGAGCTGGTGGGGCATTCTTTTGTTCACTCATTCCATATCTGTAGATGTGGAAGAATCCAGCAAATACCAACAGTATAAGTCCAACAAAGAACAAAGAAACATTCTTCATTCCAGTTAATGCTGCATTGTATGCTGCAATGTTAAGGAATACTTGGAATGCCAAGAGTGCAATTAGCAACCAATTAATCCATTTTTCAGATAAGCTTAATGTTGCAACTTTCTTTGGTCCAGTACTTTTTGCAATCTTTGATTTTCTTTCAGCTTCATTTGCCAGTTTGATCATCATGTATGTGAATCCAAAGCCTAATGGAACCAACAAGATCATCACACTGTAGAAGAAGATTGGATCAATTACCAAACGTTCAACCAATGGAATTGAGATATCAGGTGAGATATAGAATCCCCAGTATGTTGTTACCATAATTTGTGCAAGGCTGGTGATTCCAAATGCAGTAATAATTGGTCTCTCTCTCCAGGAGAATTTCTTGTATCTATCAATGAATGGAATCAATACGAATGATATAATGAATATCAAAGGCCACAGCAGTCCTGTTACAAACTTGTCATACTGCGTTCTCATGAATGCATAGATTCCTGTCAAATACCACTCAGGCACGGTTACGCCAGGTGGCACTGTAGGTTCAAACTTGAATCCCAAATCAATTGGGAAGACACCACCAGTAATCAAAATTGCACCAGCAATTGCCATTACCATTGGTACATCAAATACCAAGAATCTTGGGAAGTGAACTGCCATTAATCCCAGCATGACTATTGGTAACAAGAATACATGTTGAGCATAGAATCTTAATACAAAGTCCGAGAACCCACTACCCAGCGCCGCGTCACGAATAACAGGACCTGCCAGAGGAATGGACGTAGTTAGTGATGCTGCAATACTAATTGCAAGTTCAGCTCGCTCAGAGAAAATGACATCATATCCAGTAAATGCTTCTAAAATAGTGACAACACCTAAGATAACACCTGTCATCCACAGAACTTCGTTTCTAATTTTGTATCTTCCACTAAAGTATTGGTAATACATGTGAAGAACAGCTAAAAGTACCATTGCATTAGAACCGTGATAGTGTATGTTTCGAATATGGAAACCAAATGGAACTTCATCGTTAATGAATTGAACACTATCCCACGCTCTATCTAAAATCGGTTGATAGTAAAACATGAGTAAAGCTCCTGAAATTCCCAATATGATAAAGACGATGAATGTAAGCATTCCCAAGAAACCAAATGGACTAACAAATCTTGCAGGGAATGAAAATTTGATGGCAGTAAAGATAGTTCTATCTACACCATCCCATAACCAGTAGAGAAACTCTACTACACCATTTCTTCGTGGCTCAAGCGAAACGGCCATATCCAATCACTCCATTTTCTTGTGCGTTAAACTTTGGTGGTAGAATGTAGATGAGTCCATCTGAATCAATTTCCAAAGTAAGTTTAGGTAAAGTGTTAGAAGGTGCAGCTTGTACTGATGCTGGACCAACAAAGGCTGTTCCAGAAAGTGGATCATACATACTTCCATGACAAGGACATTCGCCTCTTTTTCTTCCATTATCAGGCCAATATTTCCACAAACACCATAGATGAAGACAAATCATACTCAAAGCACTAAATGCAGAACTATTTTTTTTATCTCCACCTAATTCTTTAGGCAATCTAATGAATTGCCATTTACGAAATGCCTCAGCATCAAGGGCTGCATCACCGGTTGCAGGATAAGTAATAACTTCTGCGTGATTGATTGGATAAGTGTTAGCGTTAGCCTGAGTACCATCAGGTAAAATCACAGGTACTTTTTCAAGAGATGCCTGATTTGGGTTTGGCATGAAATTTCCAAATGGGACAAATGGAGCAAAAGCTAATCCAGTTCCAGCGGCACCCATTAATTTTAGAAAGTCTCTACGGGATAATCCGGCAGACTTTTTCGTCCCCACCTCTGACATTCAAGCTCACGTACTCGCCAAATTGCTTATAAACCTTGTTCACTTATTTGGTAGATTTTTGTCTCAGAATCAAGATCACAACAATTCCGATCGCAATTCCTATAGCAATTCCTATTGTAATTCCAGTAAATAGTGCAGATTCTGATTCATCATATGATGTTATGATGTCTTGCTCAATAGAATTTGATGAATCATCCAAGATTTCAGCCGATTCTTCAGAATCAACAATTGTCAATTCAGGCTCTGTTTTAATGTCAATTTTTTGAGAAAGTATTTCATCTGAAATATTTGTAAATTTTGCTGCCAGTGTTATAGGTTCAGTTGTTGAATTTCCACCAAACAATGTTGAGTGAGTGAGTAATGTGTAAGTTCCAGTTTGATTTATTGGAACATACAAAATAGTTGATGTATCATCTTTATTTTTTACAGGGAAAAATCCACCACCTTGACTAAATGGAGTATTACCTAACCAATCAAGTGAAGGCCAACCAAGAAAATGTCCAAAAACACCAGATGGAACATTAGTTTGAACAATTTTTCCCAGAGGATCCATTACAAATACAGCTAAATTTGTATCATCACTTTGCCAAGAAATTTCTATTGCTGCAGAGTTGATAATCCCATTTTGAATATCAAAATAATATTGTCGCCAATCACCTGCCATGTAACGATTAACCATATCAAATGCACCTTTTGTATATCCATTTCCGTAAAGAACATCATCACTTTGTTTTCCTTTAATGAGAACTGTGGAATCATTTTCTGTAATTGGTTCTTTAATTACAAATGATACAGGTGCATTTACTTCATGCAAATCACTTTTGAAATTCAAAAATCCTTGATACACACCGGTTTGCAAATCATTTGTAGTAACTAATGTTACATTTACGGTTGAGACACCATTTGGAGGAACAATAATTGTTTTGGATTCAGGCCACAATATTGACCAATTCTCTTCGTTGTAATAACTTGCAGAGATTGTATAATCCATGGAAGTAGAATTTAGATTTGTATTTCCTAGCCAGTAAGAATATCTTTCAGGAACTGGATAAACACCAACTAGTGGAATCCCATCAAATTTTTCTTTGGGTTCTGAAATTCGAATTTCTTGAACAGTTCCCCATGATCCGCCTCTATTAACTAGAGAAATTTCATCACTAGTGATTTTTGTGTCATTATTGCTATCAATCCAGTCATACAAGTATAAGGAAGAAATTTTGATATCATCGGCATAAACATCAGATGTACTATTCATAAATTGATTAAAAGGAAAATTTAGATTTAAAATCATTAAAGATGATTCATCAGGAATTGGATTTTTTTCATCAAAAAAATCTCCTAGTTCTTCATGAGGTTTTATGTCAGATAGTTTTAGATAATTTGGAATGAATGCATCAGTTTTGTTCATTATGGAATCTTGTTGTCGTGGAACTGTTTTTCCAGTGAATTGATTTTGTTTGGCCAAAGATAGAATTTTGGAATTGACATCAATTGAAAGTGATTCATCAGTTGGGTTGTTTATAGTAAAGGTAGTAGTGGCTCGATCTCCAGCATTCAATTGACCTGCAAACCAACTGGTCATTGGTAGAGATTTGGATGGAAATTCAAATTGTTCTAGTCCTATTGCAGTATAATTAAAATTTTCAATTGAAGGATCTAGAATTTTTTTGATGTTTTTGTAAGAGTCTTCATTTGTCACCATAAAGACACCATTTTTTCCGTGAACAAAATCTAGTGCTGAATTAACATTTGTCAGACCAGAGCCTTGAGTGAAAGGATCATTTTTCATGTCAGTTGCAGTAGACATTAAAATATTTTTTATCAAGAAAGGATCATGGTCTTTGGATTTTTTATTCATCTCTTCAATCAAGATAGCGGCACTGCCTGAAACCAATGGTGCAGCCATACTTGTGCCACCAAATAATGAAAAAGAGTCATCCTTGGAATTTTTTGTAGTTTTGATAACATTAGATGGAACAAATCCATGGGCACCAATACTCATTACATCAGGTTTGGGATCTCCAATTGATGTCGGTCCTCTGCTAGAAAAATCAACTACATGATCATAGTGTTCATTGTTATTACCAAATCTTGGTTGATCTTTGAATGGACCGTATCCGACAAAGACATTGTTAGTGGTTGCTCCAACTGTTATTCCAAATGGAGATGCATTTGGCAATCCAATGGTTCCATAACCATGTCCAGAATTTCCAGCACTTGACACCATTACAACTCCAGGATAATCATCATCAAGTGAATGAGGAGTTGCAAGCATACTTTGAATCAGTGATAAAATATCCATTCCAGGTGAGGAATTGAAAGATGGAAATGTTGAAAC
>JAJETY010000070.1 GCA_021268355.1 Candidatus Nitrosopumilus sp.
GGTTTTGCTTACCCTTGGCTTTTTTCACTAATAACTCGAGATCCATTATTAATTTCTTTAATGACAGTTTTAGTAACACTTCCACAGTTGATATTTGTTTTGTTTGCAGGTGTAATTGCAGATAAGTTCAATAGAAAAAGTATCTTAATTTTTTCAAGAATTTTTCAAGTGCTACTTACTTCGTCATTTATATTTCTTATTTACTTTAACTTAGATTTCATTCCAAAAAATGTGCCGATTGTTGAGCCAGAGTTCAACAGAAAATTCTTATTAATAACAGCTTTCTATATTGTTGCATTTATTTTTGGAATGCTCGAGGTTACAAGAGATAACGCTGCCCAATCTTTTTTACCTCAAGTTGTTTCAAAAGATGATTTACCTAAATCAAATGGAAGACTGTTTGGTATTGAGTTAGTTGCGAATAATTTTCTAGGCGCACCAATTGCAGGTTTTTTAATTGGTCTCAGTTTAGTTACCCCGTTTATTTTTGATACACTTCTATTGCTTTTGTCTGTTTTCTTTATTACTGCAATAAAAGGTGATTTTGATAGACCCAAAAAGGATATTGACAACCAAAAAACAATTAATCTAATTAAGGAAGGGGTTAGTTGGTTAAGTAATCAAATTCTTCTTCGTCGTCTTGCAATTTATACTGGAATTGCAAACTTCTTTGGTTCAATGCAGTTTCCAATAATGATTTTATTTGGTCAAGAGATACTGGGGTTGGATTCTGTTCAATTTGCTTTTTTGGCATATGGTGGAGCTGTTGGAGGCTTTGTAGGAAGCCTTCTTGCTGAAAAAATTAACAAAAGGTTGGAAGAGTCTAAAACATTGCTAATTTCAATCGCTTTATTTGGAATAGGGGGCTTTGTGCCTTTTATCACTTCGAATTCTTTTGTTGTGGCTGCTGCTTTTGGAGTTACAAGCTTTGGAAGTGTTCTTTGGAATGTTCAAGCGGTATCAATAAGACAGGCTCTAATTCCAGATAAATTAATGGGTAGAGTTAACAGTGTTTATAGATTGCTAGCCCTTGGATTAACCCCTCTAGGTGCCTTATTTGGTGGTTTTGTAGTAAAAATAATGGAAAATTCTTTTTCCAGAGAATTTGCATTAAGATTTCCCTTTCTAATTTGTGGAATATTCATGTTTATTCTTTTTTTGACCGCACCTAAACTTTTATCTCAAAAATTAATCAATAAAACAAAAAACATCACTATGGATTAAATGCAGAAAAAATTATATACTTTATATCTGAAATGGGAAAAACATTATTTGAAAAAATCTGGGATAGGCACTTAGTTGCGTCTATAGATGAGAGTACAAATTTAGTCTTCATAGATTTACATCTTGTACATGAAGTAACATCCCCTCAGGCATTTGACAGCTTAAGGCTAGCTGGTAGAAAAGTTAAACATCCTGAAATGACTCTTGCAACGGTAGACCATGGTGTCCCAACTTCAAATAGGCTACTCGGAATAAAAGATCCGCTTTCTAAAATCCAGATTGAAGCTTTAGAAAATAATTGTAAGGAATTTGGAGTTACGTTATTTGGTATTAATGATCCACGTCAAGGAATCGTACATGTTATAGGACCAGAACAAGGAATAACACAACCAGGAATGACAATTGTTTGTGGTGATAGCCACACAGCAACTCATGGAGCATTTGGAGCATTGGCTTTTGGTATAGGAACTTCAGAAGTTGAACATGTTTTAGCTACACAAACATTGGCAATGGAAAAACCCAAAACAATGAAAGTTGAAGTAATTGGAGATGTATCTGAAGGTGTAGGGCCAAAAGATATAATTTTAGGAATAATCAGAAAAATTGGAACTGGTGGAGGTGCTGGGCATGTCATTGAATATGTAGGTGATGTTATCCAAAATATGAGTATGGAAAACAGAATGACTATTTGCAACATGTCGATTGAAGGTGGCGCACGTGCAGGAATGATTGCTCCAGATGAAATAACTTTCAATTACTTAAAAGAAAAAAATTATGCTCCGAAAGGTTCTGACTGGGATGATGCAGTTACTGAATGGGAAAATTTATACTCTGATGAAGATGCTGAATTTGATAAAGTTGTAACAATAAACGCAGACGAACTTGAACCGTCTATATCATGGGGAACAAATCCTTCACAGGTAATTTTTGTAAATGATAGCATTCCTCATCCAGATGATTTCAATGAAGAGTCTGAAAAAGAAGCCGCATCAAGAGCTTTGGAATATATGGATTTAAAGCCTGGAGAAAAAATTAGTGAAATCCAACTGGATAGAGTTTTTATTGGTAGCTGCACAAATGGAAGAATCGAAGATTTAAGAGAAGCTGCAGAAGTAGTGAAAGGGAAAAAAGTTTCGGAAACAATTGGCGCAATGATTGTTCCAGGGTCAACGCTTGTAAAAAAACAAGCGGAAGAAGAAGGGTTAGACAAAATCTTTATTGAAGCTGGTTTTGACTGGAGAGAAGCAGGTTGCTCAATGTGTTTAGGAATGAATCCAGACATTTTAAGTCCCGGTGAAAGATGTGCCTCTACATCAAATAGAAACTATGAAGGTAGGCAGGGTGCGGGAGGTCGAACCCACTTAGTAAGTCCAAAAATGGCAGCTGCAGCAGCTCTATATGGAAAATTTGTTGATATTAGGAACCTATAAATGAAGAAATTAAGCACCATTGATTCAA
>JAJETY010000030.1 GCA_021268355.1 Candidatus Nitrosopumilus sp.
GTTAAAGCGCAGCAAGCTGTAAATGTTTCAAAGATTGCAGAGGCAGCACTTTTATCAAGCCAGAAAGGAGTTCCAATATACTTAGATCTAAAATGAATAAAACAATGATTGACATCTTAGCATGTCCAATTGATAAGAATCATCCTTTAGAGTTATTTGAGATTAAAGAAAAAGACAATATCGTTTCTGAAGGAGTCTTGTTTTGCACGAAATGTTCCAGATTTTACCCCATTATTGAGGAAATACCAATTATGCTACCTGACGAACTACGTGACAAAAAACAAGAGATGGAATTTTTGAAGAATTTCAAAGAAGAATTACCTGAAAAAATTATTACAAAGGCTAACCCATGGCATTTGTAGAACATGGTTACAAATTTTATTTCAAAAAAAGCAAAGATTGGAGAGAATGTATCAATTTGGCATTATACATATGTTGGAGATAATGTAGAAATTGGTGATAATGTAAAAATTGGTTCCCTTGTTCATATTGATTATGATGTAAAGATTGGAGAGAATACAAAGATAGAGGGTTCTGCGTACATTCCACCGCTTTCAAGAATTGGAAAAAATGCATTCATCGGACCTGCAGTAGTTTTAACAAACGATCCTTATCCAATGTGCAACAAAATGATCGGGGTAACAATTGAAGATGGGGCAATAATCGGGGCACGAGCAGTAATTAAAGCTGGAGTAACTATTGGAAAAAATAGTGTGGTTGCGATGGGAGCAGTTGTGACTAGAGATGTTCCTGAAAATGTTGTTGTAATGGGATCTCCAGCTACAATTAGAAAAACAAGAGAAGAGTATGATAAAAAACGAAAAGAATGGTTAGAAAATTAAGATTGTATCTGTTTTTTGAAAATCCAATTTTTCATCTTTAACAGAATTAAAATCCAAATTACTACAAGAATTATTGCAGTGATTGCTTTGATTATAGATGAAATAACCCAGTTCGCATCACCGTATCCTGTAATTTCTATAGGTCCGAGAATTGTAACTACAATACCTCCTCCAAGAATCATTAAAATCCACATTCCAAATAAAAAACTGTAAAGTCCTTTTCTCATATTCTCACTCCCATTAAAAATGCAGTAATTATTGCTAATATTCCAGAAAATAATGCAAGTTTGAATATTACAATTCCTACTTGTTTTTCTGTGAGTGGTCCTCCAGTAAGAATTAATCTGACTAAGGTTACAGGTGCTGTTATATCAACAGTTGATTTAAGCTTAAAATCTTCAGTGTGTTCAACAGGTTTTCCTTTGATTTGTCTGTGTTCTACTATTTTTTTTACGCTTGATAGGAACAAAAACGAGTTAATTACTGCAGGAAGTAATGCTACGGCTGCAATAATTTCTACACCTCCAACAATTGCAATTGAGCCATACATGGCACCCAGAGTTAGAGCACCTGAATCACCTGGAAAAATTCTACTTGGTATTTTATGATATTTGTAAAATGCCAGAGAAACAAATCCTAAAGGCAAACTAACAATTGCAATCTCATAATTTTGTACAATAAACAAGCAAATAGATAATGAAAAACTTGCTATAACCATAAATCCACTGGCTACACCGTTTAAAACATCAATGGAGTTGATTGTGTTTCCTGTAATAGGAATCATTAGAATAATCAAACCAAGATAAAGAGCAGGGATTTGTACTTCTCCAAATAATGGAAATGCCAAATCAGTATCATATACACCAAATAGAATTATTGGAATTGCAGCAAAAGCGAGGGTTACGGGTTTGAACCATCCCCCCATAACTTTTCTATCATCAACATATCCTATTGCAAATGCAGCAGTGGTAGTAATTATTATTGCAAGAATTTCATTTAGTTGTAAAAATCCGTACAGCACAATTTCTGATACAATAATTCCTAAAATTATGGAAGGTCCACCCGGTCTTACAACCATAATGTCTTCTTTTTTGTTCATATCTTTTACAGCCATATTTCTTTTTTCTAAAAATTTGATTAATGGTGGGATCGTAACAAAAACAACAAAAAATGCAATTATGCATGAAACAATTGCTGGAATCACTAAATCAATCAATATCTAACCCTACGTAACTCTGTCTTGATGTTATCCGCAATGGTTGAACCAATTTTATCTATTTCTGCTAATTTATTTACAGGAATTTTTCCCAGATCATCAAGATTTTTGATTCCATTTTTGAACAGAATTCTAGCTCTGACTCTGCCTATTCCTTTTACCCTAACTAAATCAAGTAATTCCTCTTTAATTCCATAAGATATTCTTCTACGTAAATCAGCTAATTCTTCTAACAAATCTGCTCTTTCAACGTGTTTTGCAATCTCTCTTAGGCAGTAACAGAGCCAATCACCCGTATCAGTCATCCTATGCATATCTCCAGATTCAATTCCAAGGCTATCAGAAAGATGAAGTTCGGTAGTTTCAGATATCCAAGATTGGAGAGCTAAAAGACTTCTTGTGCAGTCATATTCAGAAATAGGCCCCAGTAATTCAGAAGAAAAGTTTTCTATCATCAAACTGGCTGTTTGATAATCTTTTTGCCTAAGTGAAAATTTTGGAAAAAATTCTTCACAGTTTGAAATCAAATACAAGAATCCAAATGTGTGTTTTCCTTGTTGAGAAACATTTTCAAGAGCATCTCGAAAATAGGTTGCAGTTAGTGGATCAATGTAAAGCATTGATGTTTTTTTACCAAATTCAGTTGCAGCGTATCTTTCACCTTTCTTGATGATCAAATATTGGCTAGAAAGAAAACGTAACGATATATCAATTGCAAATTTTAGAGTAGCTTTACGAGATTGCATCCCACCTAGTGTTTGTAAAAAGAAGTCCAAAACTTCCTCTTTTTTTATTCCAGGATTTGTAACAATTACACTGAGCAGATGTGTTCTAAGTGATTTGTCGTCCGTAATTTTTGATTCAATTGGTTCGGGTTCGCCATTAATGTAATAATCAATAAGATCATCAGTATTTCCGTTTCCAACAATAATTGACTCACCGTGATCATCATATTGTGGTCTACCAGCTCTTCCACAAAGTTGTTTGTATTCAAGAACACTAATCGGCCTATTTCCACCAATCTTTGCATTGTATCTATTTACATTAGAGATAACAACTCTTCTAGCAGGTAAATTTACACCAGCAGCCAAAGTAGGTGTTGATGATAATAATTTAATGGTTCCATTTCTAAATTCAGTCTCTATTGTTTCTCTACAATTTTGATTGAGTCCAGCATGATGAAAAGCAACTCCTTTTTTTACCAAAAGTGCTAATGTTTTTACTAATTCAGTATGTTCATTTTCAGATAAAATTTTTTTTGATGTTTTTTCTAATTGAGTGAGTTCTTTTTTTTCTAAGATTTGAGAGATTGCATCTGCTGCTTTTGTAGCAAGAGATTTGGATCTGGTTCTAGTTTCAGCAAAAACTAGAGATTGGCCACCATCTTTGACTGATTGGACGCCTAAATCTATAGGAATTCCACATACACTGCGTTCAACTTCAAATTTAGTACCATCAGCCATAGTTACTTCTCCAGAATCGCAAACCCCTTCTGAAAGTGGAACAGGTCTCCAAAAATTTTCAACTAGTTTGCATTCAAGCCAATCTGCAATTTCATTAGAATTAGTAATTGTTGCACTTAATCCTACAATTTGGGGTTTAGTTTCTAAAAGTTTGAGCTGAGTTAGAATCATTTCCAATGTTGGACCTCTGCTCTCATCACCAATTAGATGAACTTCATCAGCAATTACCAAACCAATTTCTTCAACCCATTCAGCACCATGTCGAATAATGGAATCCATTTTCTCATTAGTTAAAATTAAAATATTATTTTTTTCTAAATTTTTTTCAATATTTTCAAAATCACCAGTAGCAATACCAACTTTGATGTTGTTACCTAACATTACTTTTTCTAATTTTTTAAACTCTGAGAATTTTTCAGCTGCCAAAGCTCTTAAAGGACTAAGATAAATTACCTTACCCTTATTTTTTGAAAGATAACTCATCATAGCTAGCATTGCAATCAAAGTTTTTCCACTTGCCGTAGGAGCAGATACCAAAATACTTTTTCCATCAAGTAATCCAGATTTGACACTATCAGCTTGTGGAGGATATAGTTTTTCAAAGCCCTGTGATTTTAAAAATTCAATTGCAGATTCTGGAAGTTTTAATTTTTCTATTTTCATACGCGGTTATAATGACCGGGTTTTGATTCATAAATAGATGCTTCCCTCAGCATTCTTCTAATGTAATTTCTGGCTTCTTCCTCAGTGAATTTTTCACTTTTTTCAAGTTCTTTAACAAATGTCTTTTCTTCAACAGGAATCTTGTTGTCACCTTCAAGTCCTTTTAAAATGTCCATGAATAATTGCATCTTGGAGACTTCACTTCTTGGTTTTCCTTGTAAAACACCAAGATCCACTTTGCCTGTATTTACATCCACTCCAGCATCTTCAAGCATACTTTGAAGCAAGAAAATGGCACGATCTGCATCTTCTTCTTCTACCTTATCCTTCATAAGTAATCTGGCTCTAGCAGTAGAAAGTCTGATAATTCCACCTAACTGTCTGGGAGTAACGGTAATCATCTCTTCAGATTCTACATTTCTCATTTGAAGGTAGTAATCCAAGATTTTCTTTTCAGCTTCTTTGGTCAATTCAGGCTCACCTCGTTTTGCATATGAAAGATATTTTGTTAACAAATCAACATCAACGACAGATTTTTTGTCAGTTCCTTGAGGAGTATGTAATTGAATAATGTGTCTTGCAATTTGTTCATCACGTTCTTTAGTTGGAATGTCTCTAACAACAAAGATCAAGTCAAATCTTGTTAAGAGAGGAATTGGCAAATTAACATTTTCAGTGATGTTTTTGAATGGATCATATTTTCCATACATTGGGTTTGCTGCAGCTAAAATTGATGTTCTAGCATTAAGAGTAGCAACAATACCACCTTTTGCAATACTTGCAGACTGTTGTTCCATAACTTCGTGTAAAGCACTTCTATCTTCAGGTTTCATTTTATCAAATTCATCTATACTCACTAGTCCTTGATCACCTAGTACAACTGCACCAGCTTCTAACATCATAATTCCCGTCTTGTCTCTAACAACAGCTGCTGTAAGTCCTGCAGCAGTTGAACCTCTTCCTGAAGTGTATAATCCACGGGGTGCAATCCTAGAACAAAACTTCAACATCTCACTTTTTGCAGTACCAGGATCACCAACAAGAAATACGTTGATATCTCCTCTAATTTTACTGCCATCACCAAGGGATCTTTGATTAGAACCTACAATTAGTAACAAAATTGCTTCCTTGATTAAAGATTGTCCCTGTATATGAGGAGCAAATGAATCAATTAATCTTTGATAAACATCAGGACTTGCAGCAAGGGCTTTGATCATTTTTTCTTCTTCGGGAGAGATTTCTTCTCTTTCAATTTTTCTAGATGTTTTGGAGCCTCGTCCACCCAAGAATTCAATATTGTTTCCTTCAATTCTTAGCCTATACAATCCACTATGACCACGTGTAACACCGGTAACAGATTCTTGTTCTACTCTCACCACTCCAGTAAGTACAATTCTGTCACCAGGTCTAGCGTTATCTACTAAATCCTGCCTAATTGTTACATCAATGTAGTGAGGAAGCTGACCAGGAGGTAAATCTTCAGGGAGTTCTTGTAATCTTAGAATTTGAAAATCAATGAATTTACTAGATTCAGGTTTTAGATCAAAATCACGGTGTTTGCAATTGGGGTTATCACAAACTACTGGATTTTTTACATCCATTCCTTTAATCTGAATTACTTTGGTTTGGTGTTCATCAGGACAAACAAAAATTAATTCTTTTGCTAGTGGTTTTACTTCAGAAGCTCGAACAACCATTCCAGAAACACTGGTAATGGTTCCAATAGTTTCGGCATTAATTTGTCTAAGACTACGTTCAGATGGATAATTGATCAGTCGTACACGAACTTCATCTTTAATTTTTTCAGCATAATCAGGAAATCTTGTTTGTAATGCTTCTTTGATTGCTCTTGAAAATGCATCAAAGATTCTATCTGGATTTTCTGAAAACATTGATACGATTTGAGGTTCAACAATCAAATCATTGTAATCAACAATTATGAACTTAGAATTTTTAGGCATCATCTCATCAATTTCTTGAACGTATTTGTAATCACCATCATCTTTGAATCTAGTCAAGAATTCTTTTACTTTGTCTGATAATGCAGAATCAGTAAATGTACTAGTCTGATTACTCATCTTTTTCACCTTTTATTTGATTTTCAAATTCTATACTATTTTCATAGATAGTTTTGTAGAATATGACTTCTTCAACAGTAAGTTTGTTGTATAGTTCGGAGTTTAGTTTTATAGAATCAGCTAACTTCACCAGTTTTCCTCTTCTCATTCTGAATAATTCCAACATCATACTTTCAACTTTATCAAAATCATCTCTATTCAATTCTTTCATAGATTCTTTTAGCTTAATGTAAAAATGAGGATCTAGTGTAGATATTTGATATTCGCCAACCATTTTTTCTTTTGATAGTGCTTGTTTGAGTTCAGTAATCATGTCTGGAGAATCAAGAATTCCTAAATTATTATCTGCCAAGATTTTTCCTACCCACTGAGGCATGTTATTTACCTCACCTTGCCTTCCTTCAGTCTTTAGACCAGCCACATTGAATTTGTAGTCTTGATTAATCGTCACTTTAGCATCCTTGAGGCGGTATCCAATTGAGTGAATTTTTTCTATTTTGTCTATTTCCATGGGAGATCACTTTTAGTCTTTTAGATCCTCAAGTATCGGATCGATCAATTCTCTTAACAATTTAGTGAGATCAATTGATCCTAATTCATTTCAGCCTGATCGCTCATTGTTTTGGGTTTGAAGGCATTTTAATTTGTGGTATGTCATAATAACCAATTCGGATTTATTAGTGGGAATTGTGTCCATGAACTCATGGCAGCAACTGGAATGTGGGTAGAAAAATATCGACCAACGAAACTTTCAGAGGTAGTAAATCAGACAGATATAATCGGCAGTCTTGAAGCTTTAATCGAAGATCCAACAGATATGCCTCACTTGTTATTCTCTGGTTCAGCAGGTGTTGGAAAAACAACAACTGCATTATGTATTTCAAGACAGATCTTAGGTGATTATGCCAAAGACTACACATTAGAACTAAACGCATCTGATGAAAGAGGAATTGGAATGGTCAGGGAAAAAGTCAAAAAGTTTTCTAGATATGCAGGGATGGCAGATGTCCCATTTAAAATAATTATTTTAGATGAAGCTGATGAAATGACATCTGATGCACAAACAGCACTAAGAAGAATCATAGAAGATACCGCAAAGATTTGCCGATTTATCTTAATTGCTAACAACATTTCAAAAATTATTGACCCTATCCAAAGTAGATGTGCCACTTTCAAATTTACATCTGTTCCTGAAGAGGATGTCATAAAAAGATTAGAGGAAATTGCTAAAAAAGAGAAGGTAAAAGCTGACAAAAAGGGATTAAAAGCAATCTATGATTATTCTGAAGGAGATTTGAGACACGCAATAAATCTCATGCAAGCTACTGCAAGTTTAGGTTCAGTTTCTGAAGAAAATGTTAAAGCGTCTGCAGGATTAACTAAAACTTCGGATGTGGATGATGTTCTAAAAATTGCATTATCGGGAAAAATTGTTGAAGCCAGAGAAAAGATGATTGAATTGATCAAAGTTTATGGTATGTCAGAATCAGACTTTTTGAAATATTTGAACTCAGCAGTTTTCAAATCAAAACATGATAGGTTATCAGATATTTTAGAAATTATAGCAAAATATGATTATAGGATTTTAGTTGGTTCAAATTCTGAGATTCAACTTTCTGCTATGCTTGCAGAACTTGCAAAAGTAGAAAATTAAAAACGCAGAGAGAGGGATTTGAACCCCCGTATGCTTGCGCACACAGGCTCTCAAGGCCCGCGCCCTACCGAGCTAGGCGACCTCTGCAAAAAATCATGGATAATAGACATTAAAATTTGTTGAGGATTAAATTAATTTGTAAAAATAAGAAAAAAGAAAAAAATTCTTTAATCGTGTGCGTGGGGGTTGTGAGAAGTTGATTCCATTTTTACGTAGGAGCCATCAGCTTTTTCGTGATACTCTAGGTAAGATGGTTCAATCAGGATTGCGTGTGTTGGACATGCTTCTTGGCAAGCCATACATTGTGTACAATCATGTTCTCTGATTGGCATTGATTTATCTGTGTAATCTAGACGTTCATCTTGTTCAGTTAAACCAGTTCCGTCAAAAGTTGCACCAACTACATCTTTTGCTGGAATATCTTTTTCAGTTCTATACCATTGGAAGGTTTGAACAGGACAGACACTCATACAAGAACCTGCTGCAACACAAGAGTCCCAGTCAACTGCTACAGTTGTACCGTGAATTCCAAGAGGAACTTGTTCTTCTCCTCTTGCTTCATATGCTGCTTTGACATCATCGTTTGAAAATGCCTCACCATCAGTTCTGCCGTTACCCCAGATGAAGTGTTTATTTTCACCATCTGAGTGCAATGTCTTTCCAGTGACTTCTAGATTTTCGACAAATTTTTCATCTATTGGCATAAGGTGTTTTATTTTAAAATATTATTTAAAGCTAGATAAAATTAGTTGTGACTAAACTAGAGCAGATAGGTAAAAATCAATATAAATAAAAATTCTAAAAATAATTTTAGAGTCTACAGAGTTTTTGCGGCATTCTCATGTTTTTCAACATTTGATTGATCCACTTTGATTGCTTGCGGAGGACAAACAGAAACACAGGCCATGCACCAAATACAATCATGCTCTCTAATTGGATCAGCCTTGTCAGTCATATCCCTTCTTTCATCTTTGACAGAGCTTCCAGTTCCCTCAAAGGTTTGACCAACTACGTCTTTTGCTGGAATATCTTTTTCAGTTCTGTACCATTGGAAAACCTGAACAGGACATGCTTCAATACATGCACCATCTGCAACACATGAGTCCCAGTCAACTGCCACCATTGTTCCGCTAACACCTAAAGGAACTTGTTCTTCTCCTCTTGCTTCATATGCAGCTTTAACGTCAGCGTCTGAAAATGCTTCAGCATCATTTCTTCCTGGACCCCACATTATGTGAAAATGTCCTTCTCCATCTGAAATTTTTCCCAATGGTTTTAATCCTTCAGGGAAATTTTCTGCTATTGGCATGATGGGGATTTGTCTAAGTTATTATTTAAAGCTAGACTAAGCCATTTTCATTATTCTAGTCATGAAAAGTTCCCTTACGTTCATAACACTGAAAGATCAATTTTGTGGATATGGATATTATCAAATTTGATGTATATCGAGGTCCAAATATTGGAGTTTACATCAGTGTCAATGACAAGACAATTTTACTTCCAATGGGATTTGCTAAGACTAAAGCAGAAAAACTATCCAAGTATCTCGGAGTAGATTATATTTACACATCAGTTGCAAATACAAGATTAATCGGTTCACTATGTGTTATGAATAACAAAGGAATTTTGTTACCAAAAACCGCATTTCAAAATGAATATGATTTTTTAAAAAAAGAAATGGATATTGAAGTAGGAGTTTTGGATTCAAAATTAACAGCATTAGGAAATGTCATATGTGCAAATGATAAAGGAGCTGTTGTTTCACCATGGTTTTCAAAAGAAGATTGTCAGACAATTTCTGATGTATTAGGAGTCGAAACAATTCAGAAAAAGATTGCAGGTTTCAACCAGACGGGTGTAGTTATGGTAGCAAATAACTCAGGGGCAGCAATACATCCTGAAGCAGACGAAGAGGATATGAAGACATTTTCCAATTTACTAGGCGTAAAAGTGGAGCAAAGTTCCATCAATAATGGAATCCCATACGTTTCATCAGGGATTTTGGCAAACAACAATTGCATAGTAGTTGGTTCACTTACTACAGGTCCAGAGATTATGATGTTAACTAGAGCTTTCCTAAATTAAGAACTGAATTAGGATCTTCAGTTAATTTTTCTAAAGAAATTATTCCTTCTTTACCATCCCTCATATCATGTAGTACAACATTTCCATTTTCAAGTTCTTGTGGTCCAACAATTATAGTATATCTAGCATTTCCAGCATTATCCATTTGTTTTTTAAGATTTCTTCCAGCAAGATCAATATCAGATGGAATATTGTTTAATCGCAATAATGACGTTATAGAGTGAGCAACTTTCTGCATATCTTCATTAATGTAGACAACTGCTATTCTATTTTGTAAATTCTCAGGAATTATTTTTTGTTCTTCCATTGTAAGAATAATTCTTTCTACACCACCTGCAACTCCAGCAGCACCAAGATCTTCCCTTCCAAAAGCTTTTGTCAATGTGTCATATCTCCCTCCACCAGCTAATGCACCAAGTTTTGAAGTTTTATCAAATATCTCAAAAACAATTCCAGAATAATAATCCAAACCACGAACTATACCAAAATTAATTCGAATGTTGGAAACACCTCTGTTTTCTAATGAATCAAATAGTTGTTTCAATTCGTCCCAAGATTCAAGTTGTGAAGTATCAAAGTTTTTTTCAACTTCAGATATACTTCCTTTGATTTGTGAGAACTCTAGAATTTTTTCGAGTTTTTCAGTATCATACCCTTTTTTGGTGAATTCAGTTAGAATTTCGTCTTTAGATTTTTTAGCAATCTTGTCAATTGCTCTAAGAATATCAGCAACTTTTTCAGAGTCAGTAGTTTCAAAGATTTTGTTTATGTATGATTCAACAAGATTACGATGGTTAATGTCAATTACGATATTTTTGAGCAATAACGAATCAAATAATCGTGATGTTAATTCAATAATTTCAGCCTCAGATTCTAGAGTTTTTTTGCCATAAACTTCAATATCCCACTGATGAAAATACCGATATCTTCCTTTTTGAGGTTCATCGTATCGAAAAACCCCGCCAAAAGCAGAAATTTTTGCTGGGAGTTTCATTGATTTTTGTCCGGTCGCATATCGAGTAAGTCCCATGGTAAAATCAAAACGTAATGCTACTTCACGATCACCTTTGTCTTTAAAGTAGTAGATTTCATCCCTTATTGCAGAGCCAGATTTAGTTTCTAGTGTAGATAATGATTCTAAAACTGAAGGCTCCATAAATGAAAAACCATACAAATTAGATAATTTTTTGAAATGATTTCTTATGTGCTCAATGTTTGAGTTTTCAACAGCCTCAAAATCTTTCATTCCTCGTGGAAGTTCCATTATGATTATCTGATAGAGGGTTATGATTTAGATTTTTCTTTATTGCAAAATCAGATAAATATCTCGAAAATTTACAAAAATCATGACAAAAAGCATTAGTTGTTCAGATGCCGGAAAAGATTGCGGATGGTCAGCATCAGCAGATTCTGAAGAGGAGTTAATGGCAAAAGTTACTGAACATGTGTTAGTAGAGCATAAAGAAATTGAACTTAATGCAGAAAACATCTCTAGTATCAAATCCCTCATCAAAGAAAGTTAAACTATGCAAAACTAGACTATTTTCAATTTTTTAAACCAAAAATGAATAGTTGGATAGTAATTTCTTTTATCTAATTATTTTATTGAGATTCATGTTAACAAAAGAAGATAGTGAGTTTATTGAAAAATTGGCCAAATGGGCGGAATTAATTGGAATTAACTTAGACAGAGATGCAGAACAAGTCTAAATTTGATTGATTGTAAATCCCATTGCCTCACCAAAGTAATATCCAGAAAGAATAGTACCGGTTGACCAAACACAAGAACCCGCAAAAGTATACAAAACAAATTTGGGTATTTTCATTTTAAGAAGTCCAGCTGGAACCGAAATCATTTCGCGCATGACAGGAACCATTCTTCCCAAAAAAACTGCCTTGTCACCATACTTTTCAAACCATTCTTCAACACGAATTAATTTTTGTTCAGATATTTTGAAATGACGGAGGTAACGTAATAGAACAATCCTTCCAAGTTTTAGTGCTATAAAGTAAAGAGAGGAAGTTCCAATAGTAGCACCTAACGCACCAAGAATAATCATAGGAATAACTCCAACTAATGGAATTCCTTGTTGTGATGCCAAAAAACCAGCAGTTGGAAAAACTACTAAAGTAGGAATTGGAGGAATCAGAGTTTCAAGTAAGGCTGCCAAGAATATTCCCTGGTAAAGATGCTCACCCAAAAATTGTCCAATAAACACAACAAACGAATCAAAGGGCTCCATTGATTCTGAAAATTAATTCATACTAAATTACTTTACGAGTAAAAAATAAAATTAGAAATTATTTTATGACTAGATTTTAAAGAGATATTGAAAATATGCCCAGAGTTTCTCACTTTAATGTTCCAGTGGATAATCCCCAAAGAGCACAAAAATTCTATGAACAGGTATTTGATTGGAAATTTGAAAAATGGGACGGTCCAACAGATTATTGGATAGCTAATACAGGTACAGAGGAGCCAGGAATTAATGGAGGTTTATCTAAAAGAATTCCAGGTCAAATAGGAATAACAAATACAATTACAGTTTCATCAGTAGATGAATTTTCAAAAAAGATCATAGAAGAAGGTGGACAAATGATCATTCCAAAAAGGGCATTTTCTAAAGTAGGATGGGTTGCATATTGTACAGACACTGAAGGGAATGTGTTTGGGATAATTGAGATGGATGAAAAAGCGGAATAAGAGCATCTAGATTAATAATCTCAAAGTTTTAAAAATCAATAATTGAGTTATAGATTTCTTGACCATGCAACCGATGCAATAATAGAGGTAAAAGCAAAGGATCTCAAAGAAGCGTTCTCTGTGACAGCTGATGCTGTGATAAATTTAACACTTGACCAAGATAAGGTTGAAGAAAAAGAACAAAGAGAATTTTCAGCGCAAGGTAAAGATTTGAGATATTTGTTATTTAGTTGGTTAGAAGAAATACCTTTTTTGTTAATTACTGAAGGATTCGCGATTAGAAGAATTGAATTTCAACTAATTGAGAATAATGATTTCAAAATTAACGCAATTGCTTTTGGAGAGCCTCTAGATTTTAAAAAACATAATTTCAAAGTAGAGATAAAGGCTCCAACGTTTTATGACATGGAAATCAACCAAAATGAGGGAGTTTTTATGAGATTTTTGCTTGATTTGTAATTTTTGTGAATATTTCTTTGCCATTTTTTAGAAGAAATTATACGTGTTTTTTAAAAGGCTCAAAAATAAATGAACCTTGTGAGCACAAAGATAGGAATATTTGCAGTAATTTCATTATCGCTAATTATGCTAACACCAGCATATGCTAGTGTTACTTCATTTTCATTAGAAAAGAGTTTTTTCACAATTGATGAATCATTTAGTTTTAGTGGAGTGCAAGAAGATAAAGAGATAGTTTATGTCATAATTCGTAGTCCCAGTGGAGATTTCATGGGAATGTTATCTGATCCAGCACCCGATCAAGGAGAATTTTCTCTTATACCAAGGCCTGTAGAAAATTTCTTTACCAGTGATGGAATCTACAATGCAACCGCATTTACATACAGTGAAAAAGAAGAAGATGGGATAACAATAAAAATTGAATTTGATGGTAAAAAGATTTTTGAGGTTCCAGATTTTGTTTTGCAGTTAAAACCAATTGCAGATAGAGAAGTTGATGAATTAAAGACAGTTTCATTTACTGCTAGTCTAACAGACAGTTCTGTTGAAGGTGCAGCATACAGTTTAGAAAAAAACCCACCTAGTGGTGCCACTATTGATTCTGATACAGGAAAATTCACATGGACTCCATCAGGATCTCATGGAAATAATCCAGGAGCAGAGTACACTTTTGACATTGTTGTTACAAAAGGAAGTCAAACTGATAGAGAAACAATTACAATTACTGTTAATGAAATAGGATCAGTACCACCTGAACCAAAGGAATCAGATCCTGAACCAAAGGAATCAGATCCTGAACCAAAGGAATCAGATCCTGAACCAAAGGAATTAGAAATTCCTGCACCATTTGTTGATGAAACAAAAGATCCTCAAAGTTATGTTGACAGGTACAATAATGAGGTAGGATACAGAAACTGGTTTGATGATAATTATCCTGAATATTCTTCAATTTATGAGGCTGTAGGGTTAGAAAAACCTCTAGAAATTCCTGCACCATTTGTTGATGAAACAAAAGATCCTCAAAGTTATGTTGACAGGTACAATAATGAGGTAGGATACAGAAACTGGTTTGATGATAATTATCCTGAATATTCTTCA
>JAJETY010000043.1 GCA_021268355.1 Candidatus Nitrosopumilus sp.
AACTCCAGAACCCACTCCAGAACCAGAACCAACTCCAGAACCCACTCCAGAACCAGAACCAACACCAGAACCAGAACCAACTCCAGAACCAGAACCAGCACCAGAACCAGAACCAACTCCAGAACCAGAACCAACTCCAGAACCAGAACCCACTCCAGAACCCACTCCAGAACCAGAACCAACTCCAGAACCCACTCCAGAACCAACATCTGATGATCCATTTGACGGAATCAAGGATGATGAAATTGCAACTTATTCAGATTTGTTTGATGTCCCACCACCAGAAAATGACGACGAAGCTTTCAAACTCGGTAAAAAAATTCGTCAGTGGATCAAAGACGGAAAACCAAAACCTGGTGATGGAACCGATGAAGATGAAGAAGAATTTGATGATGAAGACGAAAACGAGCAAGTAGAGATTCACAAACATGATAAAGAAGAACCAAAAAAGAAAAAGAGAAGGTTCGGGTTCTTTAGAAGATGAAACTAAAAACTAAACATTTACTCACTTTAGCGGAATTATCTCCAAAAGAATTTGTTGGATTAATCGATGATGCAATCAAACTAAAAAAGGAACTCAAGAAAGGTGGAAACAAACCCATTCTAAAAAATAAAACTTTGACAATGATTTTCCAAAAACCATCAACTCGAACAAGAGTTAGTTTTGAAATTGGAATGTCTCAACTTGGTGGATATGCAGTTAATCTCTCATCAAGCGACATGCAGTTGTCAAGAGGTGAGTCAGTTGAAGATACTGCAAAGACTCTTTCAAGATACACTGATTGTATAATGGCTCGTGTTTATGATCATGAATTGCTAGAGCAACTATCACAAAGTGCAACAATTCCAATAATTAATGGACTGTCTGACACTTTTCATCCTTGTCAAATATTGGCAGACTTTATGACAATAAAAGAAAAAAAGAAAAAAATCAAGGGAATAAAGATTGCATGGATTGGTGATGGAAACAATGTGTGTAATTCCATGATTTATGGTGCAGCACTGGCAGGAGCAACAATGTCTATTGCAACACCTAAGGGATTTGAACCAGACAAAAATGCAGTAAAAGAAGCCCAAAAGAAAACAAAGATTGAACTTACTGATGATCCCGTAAAGGCAGTCAAAAATGCCGATGTTGTAGTAACTGACACATATTCTTCCATTCATGATGCCGATCCGACAAAAACCAAAAAATTCCTTCCAAAATACCAAGTCAACCCCGAATTAATGAAATCTGCAAAGAAAGATGCGATCTTCATGCATTGTCTTCCCGCAAAGAGGGATCAAGAGGTAACATCTTCTGTCATTGACGGTCCACAATCTGTTGTTTGGGATGAGGCAGAGAATAGACTTCATTCTCAAAAGGCATTACTTGCCTCGCTCATTCGCGGTTAACGTATATAAGAGCATCTTCAAACTCGAATTCTATACATGGCATATTCAAAAATATTGAGAAGACTACGTGAGGAAAAGACCAATTATCGTAAACGTAGTACAATGTTAATGGGTAAGCGTGACTTTATCACTGTACATATTAGTAATGAAAATACTCAAGTCCAAATTCTAAAGCCTGGAATGACTGGTGACAAGGTAGTTGCATCAGCACACTCTAGATATCTTCTTCAAAAAGGTTGGAAAGGTTCTAGAAAAAGTGTACCTGCCGCATATTTGACAGGATACTTGGCAGGAAAGAAAGCACTTGGACAAGGTGCAAAGGATGCAATTTTGTATACTGGAACTAGAAGATATACACAAAGAATGGCAGCAGCTCTCAAAGGAGTAATTGATGCGGGTCTAGTAGTTCCAGCAAACGAAGAAACATTCCCTTCCGATGAAAGAATTAACGGCGACCATCTAACTGTTAAAAACGAAGTCTCTAAAATGAAATCTACTATTGATACTGAGGTAAAATGAAATGAGTCAAGCAGCACAATCTAGAGGTAGATCTGATGGTGGAAGAGGTGGAGATAGACCACGAAGACCAAGAAGAGAACCTGAAGAAGAAGTTTGGGTACCAAAGACTATTCTTGGAAAAAAAGTTGCATCAGGAGAAATTACATCACTAGAAGAAATTATTGAATTAGGATTAAGAATTCAAGAAGCAGGAATTATCAAAAAATTACTTCCTGACTTGAAGAGTGAAGTTGTCGATGTTGGAATTATCCAAAAGATGACATCAAACGGACAATCAACTAGATTCAAGGCAATCGTTGCAACAGGAAATGAGAACGGCTACCTGGGAATAGGTCAAGGTAAATCTAAACAAATGAGAATTGCTATTGAAAAAGCAACAAATGCTGCTTATCTAAATGTCAACCCAATCAAAATGGGCTGTGGCAGTTGGGAATGCAGATGTGACCAAAAACACTCTGTACCATTCAAAGTAAGAGGAAAAGGTGGCAGTGTCACAATTGAAATTATTCCTGCACCTCGTGGATTAGGTCTTGTAGCAGGTGGTAAAATTAAACGATTATTGGAATTAGCTGGTCTAAAAGACGCTTGGACTACTGCAAAAGGTTCAACACCAACTATGAATTCCACTTCAAAAGCTATCTTGGACTGTCTTAGACAGACATTTAGTCAGGGTTGATGAGAAATGGCAAATGCAGTACTAGTTGTTAGAATTAAAGGTCAAGCAGATTGTCCATATTGGGCAACAACTACAATGGATTTACTAAAACTTGAAAAAAAGTATCGTGCAGTAATTCTTCCTGCAACAGACAACTTACTTGGAATGCTAAAAAAAGTCCAACATTATGTTGCTTGGGTAGACCTTGATGCAGAATTAGCAAAAGAACTCATTGACAAAAAAGCAAGAAAGTCTGGATACAAAAAAGTAACAGAAGAAGATCTTAAAGAATTAGGATATGCAAGTTCTGCAGAATTAGCTGCAGCATTAACTGAAGGAAAAACAATGCTATCAAAATTAAAACCACTAAAACCTTGGTTTGCATTAGCACCACCAAGACATGGATTCAAGAGAAGTACAAAGAAATTGTATGGACAAAAAGGAATTCTTGGAAGAAACAAAGAACTCGCAACTATTGTTAGGAATATGATTTAACATGGCAACAAGATTAAGAAAAACAAGACGACTTAGGGGAGGACGCCACATGGGATGGGGCCAAGTAGGTCAACACCGTTCAAGTGGTCACAAAGGTGGTCTTGGAGTTACTGGAATGATGAAGCATCATTGGAGTACAACACTAAAAGATGAACCAGATCATTATGGCCATGATTCAACTAAACCACCTCACCCAAATATTACCAAGAAATGGGCTAGCGTCCGTGATCTTGATGACTTGTTTGCTAAGTTCGGTAAAGAAGAAGGAGGAAAGAAAGTCGTAGATCTTGAAAGTGCAGGATACGAAAAACTCCTTGGCGGCGGAAAATTAGCAAATGCTTATTCTGTCAAAGTCACACAGTATACTGCATCTGCAGAAGAGAAATTAAAAGCCGTTGGCGGCGAAGTAATCTCTACTGCAAAAGAGCAAACTGACGGGGAAGAGGTAGTATCCGACAATGGCTGAGGGTACAGTTACCAACGTTATACGAAAAGTCGTCTTTAAAGCAGAACCATATCTACCACAAGTTCCTAAACCAAAAAAGAAGATTCCATTATCTACTAGATTGCTTTGGTGCGGAGTTGCATTACTTATCTACATGGTAATGGGACAGACACCATTATTTGGAGCAACCACTCCTGAATTTGATTTTCTAGCATTTGCTAGAGTTATTTTTGCATCACAACAAGGTACCCTTGTTGAACTGGGTATTGGACCGATAGTTACAGCTGGACTCTTGATGCAATTATTGAGAGGTTCAGACATTCTCAAATTTGACTTTAAGAAACCTGAGGAAAGAGGTATCTTCCAAACTGCAACAAAACTGGTAACTTATGTTGTAATTGTAGCTGAATCTATTGTATATGGCGTAGCAGTTTACGGACCTGGAGTAGCCGACCCATCGATATTGTATGTTATGGTCGGTCAGCTTATGGCGGCGTCGATTATTATCATGTTCTTAGACGAATTAATTCAGAAAGGCTGGGGCCTTGGCAGTGGAATCAGTCTCTTCATTATGGCTGGTGTTGCTCAACAAATTCTTTGGAGTCTGTTTAGTCCATTACCTGCAGGAGATGGTGGAACCATTGGTATCCTTCCATACATTGGACAATCCATTATGGCAGGCGATATCTCGAACATATTCTTCCGTTCAAACCAACTACCGAGCATCTTTGGTCTGTGTCTCACTGCTGGTGTAATATTGATACTTGTATTTACACAAGGAATGAAGATTGAGATTCCAATCGTATCTACCAAATACAGAGGATTCTCTGCAGTCTATCCAATCAAGATGATGTATGTCTCAAACATTCCAGTTATTTTGGCATCAGCACTTACTGCAAACGCTGTCTTTATTTTCCAGATGTTGTGGGCAAACGCAAACCCACGTAACAATAATTTCTTCATGAATTTCATAGCGCAATTTGACCCGACGAGTCCTTCCACACCGATTGGCGGCATTATCTATTACATCACACCACCTAGAGGATTAGATGTTGCAGCTTTGGATCCTGGACGTGCAGTTGGTTATGTATTATTCATGATTGGAATTGTTATTGTATTTGGTAGGTTGTGGGTTGAGCTTGGTGGCCTTTCACCAAAGAGTGCAGCTCAGAACTTACTTGATGCAGATGTACAAATTCCTGGATTTAGAAGATCAAACAAACCAGTTGAAGCATTGTTAAACAAGTACATTCCTTCAGTTACCATTATTGGCTCAGCTATTTTGGGTCTACTTGCCGGTGCATCTGATGTTTTAGGTGTATTTGGCTCTGGTATCGGAGTTTTACTTATGGTCGATATTCTCATCAACTACTACACGCAATTAGTTAGAGAACAAGTTGAAGTTGCAATGCCACGTTTAGGTGCTCTTCTTGGCAGAAAGTAAAAAGATCATCCTAGTTGGTATCCCTGGAGTTGGGAAGACTACATTACTATCAAAGATTGTAGACCATATCAAAGATCATCAAAAATCCGTTAAAGTTGTAAGTTATGGAACTTTGATGTTTGATGTTGCAAAAGAGAATGGCCTTAATGACAGAGATGAATTAAGAAAATTACCAATTGAAAAACAACAGGAACTCCAAAAGATTGCAGCTGAAAAGATTGCTGCCCAAACCGAAGAAATTGTTATTGTTGATACACATGCATTCATCAGTTCAAAGGAGGGCTATTATCCAGGACTCCCAGAACATGTTCTAAAAATTATCAAACCATCAAACTTTGTTTCCGTTTCTGCAAAACCAGAAGAAATCTACAGTAGAAGGATGAGCGATGATACTAGAAATCGAGATAAAATCACTCTAGCAAATGTAAAGAAAGAATTAGACTTCCAGTCAGGCATGATTTCAGCATGTGCTGTAATTACAGGCTCTCCAGTCAAATACGTCCTTAACCGCGAGGGAAAGGTTGATGAAGCAGCAGATAAGATAATCAAAGCATTAGGACTGTAAAAAATGGACTTTAACTTTATTCTACTATTTATCGAATCAATACCTCTCCAGTTTGACTTCTTTGGAGGTGAAAGAGGTGCACTTGGAAGTGACGATCCAATAATCAAAGGATTAATCCTCTCAATGTTTGCTGTTTCAGCATTTGGTATCTTACTTAACATCTTCAATGCCGCAGTTAGAAAAAAGATGGTCGATTCAGTAAAACTGAAACGAATAATGAAAGAGACTCGTGGATGGCAAAAAGAAAGAATGGCAGCAATGAGGGCAAAAGATGCTGCAAAGACAGCTGAACTCAACAAAAAATCTGCATACATGAACAAGATGTCCATGGAGATGATGCAGATGAACATGAGACCAATGATGATTACATTTGTTCCATTGATTTTGATTTTCTATCTTGTCTTGCCACAACTATTTGCATACACTGTTGCAATATCTCCAATTTCACTAAATGTAATTCCAGGAGATTTATTCCAATTAACCTGTACTGCAGAACAAGCAGCAGACCCTGAACATGTTTGTACTGCTGAAAATGCACTCTTCCTTTGGGCTTGGTATTTCTTGTCTTCAATTGCATTTAGTGGCATTATTATGAAACTGACCAAAACTTCAATGGATCTCAGTTGACAAAATCTATCGTTATCTCTGGTCCTCCAGCAGTAGGAAAGACAACTGTTGCAAAAGGATTAGCTGAAGAATTTTCATTACAATATCTTTCTGGTGGAGATGTTCTAAAAGATATGGCCAAAGAACAAGGTTTTGACTCTGAAGGCGATGACTGGTGGGATACAGAAGATGGAATGAAGTTCCTAAATCAGAGAGAGGAAAATTCAGAGTTTGACAAAAAATTAGATGAAAAACTAACCAAACTATTCAATGAAGGTGGAATGGTGATTACAAGCTATACGTTGCCTTGGCTAATTGAGGACGGGATTAGAATCTGGTTGGAAGGTTCTCATGAAAGTAGTACAAAAAGAATGCAAAATAGAGATGATATGAGTACTGAGGATGCATATCAAATTACCAAGCAAAGATTTGATAAAAACAAGGCCTTGTACAAAAAACTCTATGACTTTGATTTTGGTGATGACAAGTCTGTCTTTGATGTAATTATTAATACTGATAATCTTACAGCACAACAAGTAATTGATGTTGCAAAAGAAACGGTGAGAAAATTACTATGACTCTTAAACAACTAGAGAATCTAATTGAAGTTGATCAAGATATCACTGATGATGCATTTGGAACATACTATGACAAAAGATCAATAGAGCAACTTCTTCAATATGGACTTATAATTTTGGATAAGCCTCCCGGTCCAACAAGTCATGAAACAGTAGCTTGGACAAAAAGAATTTTGAAACTGCCAAAGATTGGACACAGTGGAACTCTAGACCCACAAGTTTCAGGAGTGCTACCTTTAGGGTTAGGTGAGGCAACAAAAGCATTAGGTGTTTTGCTACTTGGTCCAAAAGAGTATCATGCTTTAGGCCGTGTACACTCTCTTCCATCTAAAGAAAAACTCCATGAGATAATTGAATCGCTTACTGGCGAAATTTATCAAAAACCACCACAACGCTCTGCTGTACTTAGACAAACAAGAACCAGAACAATTTATGAATTTGAAGTATTAGAACAAAAAGAGAGACTATTACTAACTCGTATTTTATGCGAAGCTGGAACTTACATTAGAAAATTGTATTACGATCTTGGTGAAATTTTAGGTCCTGGAGCAACTATGATTGAGCTCAGAAGAACGAGAGTTGATCAGTTTAGGGAGACTGATGGCTTAGTTACGCTTCATGAACTTGCAAATGCATTTGCATTATGGGAAGAGAAAAAAGATGATTCTAAACTAAAGAGCATGATACAACCAGTAGAACATGCACTTAGTGAACTAAAATCAGTAGTAATACGTGACTCAGCCGTTGATGCAATGTGTCATGGAGCACAACTTGCAATTCCTGGAATTTTACAAATCTCTCCAAATTTGAAAAAAGGTGACTTGGTAGGAATTTACACTCAAAAGGGAGAGGCAGTTGCATTGGCAGAGTCTACTATGACTGAAGAAGAGATTAAGGATGCAACTAAGGGATATGCTTTTGAAACAAAGAGGATCATCATGGCACCAAATACATATCCTAAAAAATGGAGAACAAAACCTTCTTCCAAAGAATAAATTGCTCTCAAAAAGTCTAGTGATCTTTATTGGAATTGGTGTCATTGCGGGTTTTGCATTTGGGATTTATCTTATTGATGTAAAAAATACCGGACAACTTGTTTACGTCGAAGGCCCAGGAATTTCAATTGTTACTGAAAAGTTTGATTTTAAGAAAGGTGAAGAAATTAAAATCACAATCATCAATACTGGAACAGTACCACTTTCATTTTCTGATACATCTTACGGTTTGAGAATTACTGGACTATCTGGAATGTTGATGTATTCCCCAGTATCTGCACAAGTGATATCTGAACTAAAACCAAACGAAGAGATTGATTTTTTTTGGAATCAAATCAACAATGATGGTGACTTTGCTCTTGAAGGTCTTTACAAGATTACCGCAAAAGGCTTTGATGATAATGGGAAAAATGTAGAGCGCTCAACTACCATTACAATATGGAAGTAGTAATACCATTTATAATCAGATTACAAAAACTAGTTTTGTCGCAAGACTTTTGCCGGGGTCGCCTAGCCTGGTAGGGCGCGCGCCTGGAAATAGTTTACCATAAAGCGCGTTCTCGCAAGGGATCGGGAGTTCAAATCTCCCTCCCGGCGCCATTTTAGATTTTCAATCAAGTATTCAATCTAAGTAAAAGTTAAATGGAAATTTTTGAAGTGTGACATATGGTCAAATCTTTACAGTTCTTTGCTGTAATTGGATTGTTTTCAATTTTACTTGTTAGTGGAATTACTGGAAGTGTCTCTGCTTCACCTGAATTAATTCGAGATAGATATATTGTAATTCTCAATGATGATGCTGAACCCTGGTCTGTCGCCAATGAAATGGCTTTGGAACGTGGATTGGCAATTTCAAATGTTTATGGAAATGCTGTAAATGGATTTAGTGCAACTATTCCAAAAGGTCAATTAGATAAAGTATATTCTGATTCTAGAGTAAAATACATAGAACAAGATGCCATTGTCACAATTTACAAAAAACCTACTGATAAGCCAGGAAATGGTGGTAATGATGGTGGTGGTGACACAACTACTCCTTCACAAATTACTCCTACAGGAATTTCATTAATCAAAGCAACTACATCTGGCACTGTAGACGTTAATGTTGCTGTTATTGACACTGGAATTGATACAAACCATCCTGATCTTAATGTTGTAGGTGGTGAAAATTTTGTTTTTAGAGGTAAAAATACTTTTGATGATGGTAATGGACATGGAACTCATGTAGCAGGAACTATTGCAGCTATTGATAATAATCAAGGTGTTATCGGAGTTGTCCCTGGCGCAAACTTGTATTCAGTTAGAGTTTTAGATAATTCTGGTTCTGGAAGTTATTCTGGTGTGATTGCTGGTATTGATTGGGTTGCAGCAAATGCAGATATCATAGATGTTGCTAACATGAGTCTGGGTGGAAGTGCCTCTCAGGCAATTAATGATGCTGTTGAAGCCGCAATCATGGCTGGAGTTGTATTTGTTGTTGCAGCAGGAAATGAAACTACAGATGCTTGTTCCAAATCACCTGCTAGTGCACCTAATGCAATTACTGTTTCTGCACTTGATGATAGAAACGGTGCTTTAGATGCTAGTGACTCTTTTGCGAGCTTTAGTAATTATGGCTCTTGTGTTGACATGGTTGCCCCTGGTGTTTACATTGAATCAACATGGAAAGGTGGAGGATATGAGAGCATTAGTGGAACAAGTATGGCAAGTCCACATGTTGCCGGAGCTGCAGCACTATACATTGCAAACAACCCTGACGTGAATCTTACCCCTGCACAAGTAAGTTCATTTCTGATCAACTCTGGAAGTTATGATTGGAATTCTTCTACAGATCGTGATAACATCAAAGAACCATTACTTGATGTCTCGGGATTTTAGATAATTAAATTCCGTATACTCTAATTTACAACTAA
>JAJETY010000024.1 GCA_021268355.1 Candidatus Nitrosopumilus sp.
GTTCTGGAGTTGGTTCTGGTTCTGGAGTGGGTTCTGGAGTTGGTTCTGGTTCTGGAGTTGGTTCTTTCTTTATGTCAACACCCTCGAGAGTTCCAAATACCGTTTCAAGAAAAATTTTCTTATCAAAGGGTTTTAGATCAGGATATTCTTGTCCAACTCCAACAAACATTACAGGAGTAGATGTAACTTTAACAATTGAGAGTGCAGCACCGCCTCTGGCATCAGCATCGCTTTTTGTCAAAATAGAACCATCAAATTTTGTATGATTATGAAATTCTCGTGCTTGGTTTACAGTGTCGTTTCCTGCCAAAGAATCACCAACAAAAATTTTCAAATCAGGATTTACAACTTTGGTGATTTTTTCAATTTGTTGCATCAAATTTTCACTTGTTTGCATTCTTCCAGCTGTATCGATTAGAACAACATCTGTTTTGTGAGATTTTGCGTAAAGAACTGCATCCCGTGCAACAGCTGCAGGATCAGAATTATAATTTTGTGCAACGAGTTTTAGATTTAGTCTATTAGTATGTTCACGCAGTTGTTCAATTGCACCAGCCCTAAATGTATCAGCAGCTGCAACAACTACAGAGTATTTTGCTTGTTGTAACAAATGAGCTACTTTGGCTAAAGATGTTGTTTTTCCAGTTCCATTAATTCCAAGGAATAAAATTAGAAATGGTTGTCCTTGTTCCTTTTTTTGATTAATCCTACCAAAAAGATCTATTTCTCCAGCATTATCAAAATGTGTAGAGATACTAGAAATCAAACTATCTTTAACAAACTTCTCAATTTCTTTTTTATCAACTTTAGAGCCGATTATTTTTTCTTTCAAATCGGCTTTGATTGAATCAATTACTTCAGTAGCAACATCAGATTCCAGTAGTGAAATTTCTAACTCAAATAGGATATCTTCAATATCTTTTTCATTTAGTTCTTTTTCACCAAAACTTTTCGCAGCATTAGAAAACGCATTACGAAGTTTATCAAACATTGTTTATCCCGATTGTGGAGGTTGACCAGCTTGTTGCATGGCTTGCATCATTTGGTTGATTTGTGCCTTGCCTTGTTCTAATCTTTGTGCAGCGTCTTGTTTTTTTGCTGCAGTATCTTGAATCGCAATTTCAATTTCTTTAATTCTCTCTTCAAGGTAGTTAATTGCAGATGCAAAGTCTTTTTCAACTGCAACCCCAGCACCAATGTTTAGAACTATTTTACTATTAGACGAAATTTTTGTTGGGACATAAGTTCCCAATCCAATTGGAACAAGACTGTCAGATTCTGGATTTGCACTAAGGGATTTTATAGATTCAATTGCAGCAGCAGCTTCTCTATACACGCTGAGAAAAGTTCCTTCCCTTTGAGATAAATCTGCAAAATATGTTTCAAGCATTTGCATTTGTTGCATAAGTTGTTCTGCTTGTTCTTCACTCATTTACAACAGGGATTTCTCCTATGGTTATAAATTCATTCATAGAAAGTAAATCAAAAAATGAATAAAAAATAAAGAATGAACTTTATTTTGCTTTAGAGAATCTGCTCTCTACCTCATCCCAGTTTACTACATTCCACCATGCGGTGATGTAGTCAGGTCTTTTGTTTTGGTAGTTGAGATAGTATGCGTGTTCCCAAACATCACAGCCTAACAATGGAACTAATCCTTCTGTTCTAGGACTTGTTTGGTTTGGCATTGATTTGTACTCAACCTTTCCAGAAGAAGGATTGTATACTAACCATCCCCAACCACTGCCTTGAATAACTGCTGTAGTGGATGAAAATTTCTCTTTGAAGTCAGAAAAGCTTCCAAATGAATCATTGATTGCATCAGCAATTGATCCTCCTGGTTCTCCGCCTCCATTTGGTTTCATGTTATTCCAAAATAGCCTATGGTTATCATAACCACCACCGTTGAAATTAATTGCACCTCTTTTGTCCTCTGGTACTGAATTGATATCAGATAAGATGTCAATGATATCTTTGTCTTGAATTTCAGCTGAGCAGGTTTCAAGAGCTGCATTTAGTTTGTCAGTGTATGTTTGATGATGCTTTGTGTGGTGAATCTCCATTGTTCTAGCGTCAATGTGAGGTTCTAATGCATCATAAGCATATGGCATTTCAGGAAGTGTGTATTTTCCCATGAGAGCGTTTCATAGTTTATTCCATTTATTGGTTTACAGGTAATCGTTTTTACTTGTTAAATTGGTTAGATGATTTGTGAAATTCTTAGGTATTTTTTCATTTATTGCGGTAATTCTGATGGGGTTAATTTTGATTCAAGTTATGAATTTTGAAAATGAATTTGAGACGTATCTTGAAAGAAGTGTTCCGTTTATTGGAACAGATGTCCCAAGATTCGAAGGAATTGATGGTTCAGGAATCAAAATTGCAGTAATCGATACGGGTGTAGACTATAATCATCCGGACTTGTTTGGATGGGGACCTGATGGAAAGGTGGTTGGAGGATACAACTTCATACAAGAAGGTCAACCACCAATGGACAACAACGGGCACGGAACCCAAGTTGCAGGTGTTGCCGCTGCAGATGGACAAGCAGTTGGTGTAGCACCCAAGGCAAAGATACTAGCTTACAAGGTGTCTGAGGATGGAGAAGGTGTTGCTTCTGATTTGATAATCAGGGCAATTGAAAAAGCAATAGAAGATGAAGCTGACATCATCAACATCAGTTTAGGAGTAAACAAGACCAATACAAAGATTGAAAGAGCGGTCAATCAAGCACTGGAAAAAGAAATTTTTGTTGTTACTGCAGCTGGAAATGACGGTCCAAGCTTGGAAAGTATCGGAAGTCCTGGAAGAAACTTTGGTTCAGTTACAGTTGGTGCTACATACAACAATCTCACATCAAGTTTAGTTGCAACATTAGAAATTGATAACAAACCATACACCGTAATTCCAATGGTTGGAAATGAAAATACAGAATATGCAATTACTGGAAAATTAGTTTTTGGAGGATACGGTAAAGAAGATGAGTTAAAGGATCTTGATGTCAAAGACTCGATACTAGTTGTTGAAAGAGGAAGTGACGTTCCAGGTGAATTGTTGTATTTTTCAATAAAGGAAAGTAATGCCGCAGATGCTGGAGCAAAAGCAATGATTGTTTACAATAACGTTCCAGGAATTTTTCTAGGAGAATTAATTCATGAGTTTATAGAGCCAGACTATTCTCCAAGAATTCCAGTTGTCTCAATGGACAGAGAAGAAGGATTAGAAATTGTTGAGTCAATTGACGGTCAACATGCGACGCTGAATCTTTTCTTTAATCCAGATTACCTTGCACATTTTAGCTCAAGAGGACCAGTATCTCCATTTTACATAAAACCGGAAATTGTTGCCCCAGGTGCATACATCAACACCACTCAGAGCAATGCAGGGTACAATTTTACAAGCGGAACAAGTTATGCTGCCCCTCACGTTAGTGGCGCTGCAGCCCTTTTATTGCAAAAAAATCCAGATTTGCACCACCATGAGATTAAATCACTTCTTCTCACCACAGTTGAGCCTGTTACTGACGCTTATGGTAATGAATTCTCCATAAATGAAGCTGGAGGAGGAAGACTAAACATTGCAAAGGCATTTGATGCAAAACTGATCATAGAACCACCAAACTTTGTTGGTCTAGCATCATCTGTTGACAAAGTTGTGGAAAAACAATTGCAGTTAAAATCTCTTGATGGACAATTAAGTGGAATTGATGTCGCATTTGACGGACCAGAGTTTATGAAATTTTCAAGTCAACTGGATGAAAATATTTTGAATATTAGAATCAGTTTGCTTGAGGAAAATTTTGGAGAGCATGAAGGAAAGATTTGGATAACTCACAAAGAAATTCAATATGTTGTTCCATTTATCTTTCATTACACACCAGGTTCTGTTTCAGTAATTCAGCAAAACAACAAACTGCTCTTTGATATTTACCATCCAGAAGAATGGAGTTTTGCAAAAATTTCAATAACAAACAGTAAGGATGGAATAGTAGAAACAACTACTGCCACTCCAAACAAGAATTCGTTCATTGAGATTTATGAAAACGCAGAGTATTGGATTGATGCAAAAATTAGAGTTAATGGAAATACTTCCAGTGCATTCAATACAATTGATGTAAGAACACTTGAAGAAAGAGAAAGACTGGACATTGACATTCCAGAAAAACAGATGGGAATAATTGTAGTATCAGTAGTAATTATCGGAATAGTAGGGATTATTCTAAAGAGAAGATAGTTTATTGTGGAGGTTTGGGACCTGCTTCAATTATTTCTGGTGCAACTCCCTCAAACTTCTTAAAGTTCTCAACAAACATTTGAGCAAGTTTCTTTGCAGACAAATCATATGCATCTTTGTCTATCCAAGTGTTCTTAGGATCGAGAATTTCAGATGGTACACCTTCAACTTCTGTTGGAACATCTAGATTGAATAAATCATTGTGGGTGTACTTTACAATGTTAAGACCACCAGAAAGTGCAGCAGTAACCATAGCACGACTGTACTTTATCTGGACTCTCTGTCCAACACCATATGGACCACCAGACCAGCCAGTGTTGATTAGATAGACCACAGTATTGTGCTCGTTAATCTTCTCTCCGAGTAATTTAGCGTAAACTGAGGCAGGTCTAGGCATGAATGGTGCTCCAAAGCACTGAGAGAATACGGATTTTGGTTCCTTGATACCTCTTTCAGTTCCTGCAAGTTTGCTGGTATATCCAGACATAAAGTGGTACATTGCAGCTTCTTTGGTAAGTCTAGAAACAGGTGGTAAAACTCCCAATGCATCGGCTGTCAGAAATATAATCACTTTAGGATTTCCACCAACACTTGGAATTATTGCACCTGGAATGAATTCCAATGGATAACCAACACGAGTGTTTTCAGTTAAGCTGTTGTCATCATAATCAGGGATGTTATCATTTAGAACCACATTTTCTAAAAGGGCTCCTGGTTTGATTGCATTCCAGATTTCCGGTTCTGCTTCTTGACTAAGGTTGATACATTTTGCATAACATCCTCCTTCAAAGTTGAATGTTCCATTGTCAGACCAACCATGTTCATCATCACCAATTAATTTTCTATTAGGGTCTGCTGAAAGTGTGGTCTTTCCAGTACCAGATAATCCAAAGAACAATGCAGTATCTCCTTTTTCCCCAATGTTTGCAGAGCAGTGCATGGGGAAAATTCCTTTGTCAGGTAGTAAGAAGTTCATGACACCAAACATTGACTTTTTCATTTCACCAGCATATTCGGTTCCACCAATCAAGACAATCTTTCTTGTCAAGTCAATGAGAATGAAGATGTCAGTTCTAGTTCCATCAATTTCTGGGACTGCCTTAAAGTCATTAATACAAAGAATTGTAAATTCTGGTTCGTGATTTTCTAGTTCTTGGCTTGTTGGTTTGATAAACAAGTTACTTGCAAACATACTTTGCCAAACATGATCATTGATTACTCTAATTGGTAAACGTGTTTCAGGATCAGCTCCTACAAATCCATCAAAGACGAAGAGTTCTTTGTTATCAACAAAGTTTTTCATTTTATCCAAGAGTTTTTCAAATTTGCCACTTGGGAATTGGTGGTTAATTTTTCCCCAATCAATAGTTTCATGGGTTTTATCATCATATACGATAAATCTATCATCAGGTGAACGCCCTGTGTATTTTCCGGTGTTGACGGAAAGTGAGCCTGTAGAGTTTACAACACCTTCTTTTCTCTCAACTGCAAGAGTTACCATCTCTTCGGTTTTGAGATTTCTGTGTACTTTGGATGGATTAATCCCAAAATCTTTGAGTTGGGCTGAAAATTTGTCAGTAATGGCAGTGCCTACGACTTGTGTCAATGCATTACGCCTCCAATGTCAGTATCAATTCTCTCAGGCTTGTTCATGAGATATTTCGATCCGCCTTCCATTTCCTTATTATCTCTTACCAATGGAAATCAATTTTTTCGTCTAGGAACGTATTTATTTCAAAATTCAAGAGTGATTCTGATGCCGATCAATAAAGACAAGATTGCAAAGAGACAAGAGATCAAAGAACATAATCCAGATTTCGTAAGACCTGAGAGTTGGCGTTATGTTAGACTTCAAACTGGTTGGAGAAAACCAAAAGGTATTGATCATCATCAGAGAAAACAATGGAGTAGAGGTCGCCCAGGTTTAGTTAAAGTTGGATTTGGCGGACCAAAAGATGCAAGAGGATTACACCCATCAGGATTTACAGATAATTTAGTTCACAATTTAGATGACTTGGCAAAACTTGACCCAAAGAAAGATGGTGTCAGATTAGGTCACAGTGTCGGTACCAGAAAAAGAAAAGAGATTGTTACAAAAGCAGTCGAACAGAAATTCAAAATTTTCAATGCGAGAGTGAGTGCAATTGGTAGTAAATCTTAGAGCTAAGAAAAGACTGGCATCCAGAGTTACTGGTGTCGGTATTCACAGAATAAAATTTGATTCAGACCATCTTTCAGATGTTGCAGATGCAATTACCAGAGAGAACATCCGCAGTCTAATTACAGCTAACACAATCAGAATCGATTCATTCACTGGAACATCCAGAGGAAGAGCTCAAACAAAGAAAGAACAAAGAACCAAGAGAGGTACCAAACAAGGTTCAAAACAAGGACGCAAAGGTGCACGTATTGGTAAAAAAGAAATCTATGTTGCAAAGGTACGCTCTTTGAGAAGACTGCTAAAGATTGCAAAAGATAGAAAGGATTTGACAAACCCAGAATTTTGGGCACTCTACAAGAAAGTAGGTGGAAACACAGTCAGAAACAAGGCTCACTTGAGACAATTAATGGAAGAGATTGTCGCAAAAAGAAAGAACTAGAATTTGTAAACAGTTTTTTCCCAATCTAAAATTTTACCGTTTTCAATTTTAATTCCCTCATCATTAAGCATCTTTGTTTTTACATTCTCTCCATATGCATAGCCACCAACCTTTCTGGAGGACATTACAACTCGATGACACGGAATAATTACAGGGTAGGGATTCTTGTTCATGATTCTTCCAACGGCACGTTGACCATTCTTTAGACCTACTGCCTTTGCAAGTTCGCCATAAGTTGTGATTTGGCCCTTTGGAACTTGTAGTAATTTTTTGTAAATCTTTTCTTCAAGATTCAAAGTTTGACTACCTCAAGTTCTGTAGACTCGAGAAGTTCAAGAACTTTTTGCTTGTTTGATCCCAATCCGTTCCAATCTAGCAGAGCAAACTTTGCCATACTGTTTTGTTTGAGTATATGTGAAAACAACTCTTCATCAATATTTTCAAGTGCATGTTTTGGAATTACTGTTCCAAGAGAATATTTGCCATCAAGGAGTTGTTGAGTAAACTTTGTTGGATAGTGTGTACCGCCAAAACATAATGCAACTGGATTTTTTGGAATTTCATTTGACATAACTTGGTGAACTAGTTTTGCAACTCTCTGACACAGTTGTTCATCAGTCCACTGTTTTTCAGTTGTTCCAATTTCAATGAAAATTGTCGGTTTTTTCAGATCTGTTGGTCCATGATGAGTTGCTTCTATAGTAATGTCAAACTCTGTAAAATCAGATTGATGGTCACGTAAAGTTTGAAGATATTTCTTTTGTAAGTCAGGATGAGGAATTGCCACCTGCCTGTCCTTTCCACCAAATTTTGCCTCTGAGAAATTTCCCGTACTGTGACAAGTGAGTGCAAGAACTCCAGATTCTGCTGCATGTTTTGATAAGAAGACAAATCCATCATAACCATATTTTTCCTCTAACCAGTCTGCAGAAATTGCAGGGGTTGGAATGATTACCAGATCATAGTGCTTGCCCCGAAATACATCCCCGTCTTGAGTCATTTCTTTACAAAGGAATTTTGCCATATTGTGACCGGCAGGATCATCAGCGTATGCAACTAGCAGTTCCATGAAATAAGAGATATAAGGAGACCCTATTAATTCCCACCAATGAACCCGAAGCAGACTTTGAAAAACATGGCAAATACCTTGAAAATGGCCAAAAAGCCAGACAAGGATGAATACAAACAACACCTCAGATTGGTATTGCTAGGTATTGGAGGAGTAGGAATTATTGGATTTATCATTCAATTCGTGTTTTCGGTGATCACATTTGGTAGGTAAAAATGTCTGAAGAAATAAAATCACATTTGTTTGCAATTAGAACCACAGGAGGACAAGAAAAAATGGTTATGAAATTATTAGAACAAAAAGCTAACAATAATCAAATCAATGTTCAATCAGTATTTTGGGTAAATGATCTAAAAGGATATGTTGTCATTGAAGCAGTCAATCCAAGCGATGCATTCATGGCAGTGGAAGGTGTAAGACATATTCGCGGTCAATTAAGAGGAGAATTAGAGTTCAAAGATATCGAAGGATATTTGGTAAAGAAATCAACTGTATCAACACTAGAAGTAGACAATGTTGTAGAAATCACAGGTGGTCCATTCAAGGGAATGAAAGCAACAATTACCAGAATCGACCAAGACAAAGAAGAAGCTACAGTTGTATTGCTTGATGCATCATACCAATTACCAGTAACAGTAGACGCAAACTATCTAAAACTATCAACTGAGGGTTAGGAAGGATTAAATTTTCATTTAAAGGCGAAAAAATATGGGAGAACAAAAAGTATCATCACTTGTAACAGGAGGAGCAGCATCAGCAGGTCCACCTTTAGGTCCAGCACTCGGTCCACTTGGCGTTAACATTATGGAAGTTATCAGTGCAATTAACGAGAAGACGAAAGACTTTGAGGGAATGAAAGTTCCAGTTACAGTAGTTGTTGATAGCGACACAAAAAAGTATGAGATTGAAATCGGTATTCCATCAGCAGCAGCACTAATCATGAAAGAAGCAGGAATTCAGAAAGGTTCAGGCGCTTCTGGAACTGAATGGGCAGGAGATGTTACAATGGATGCAATTGTTAAAGTTGCAAATACCAAACTAGAGAAATCTTATGCATCATCATTAAAGTCAGTTGCAAAGACCATCGTTGGCACATGTCTTGCTTTGGGAGTTAAAGTAGAAGGAAAAACTCCAAAAGAAATCACAGCAGAAATCAACGAAGGTAAATGGGATGAAAAATTCCAGTAACTAGACTCGGGTTTCATCTACTTCATCTAAAATTTTCTGCATACAATCATGGCAGATTATTTCATGTTCAGATAATTTTCTTATGACATTATGATCTTGGACTTTAGAGTCATAGGTTGCAGCAATAACTATCTTGTTGCTCCAGACCTCAAAGTCTTTTTTTCTCTTGTTACAAACAACACAATCCATGAAGAATGTTGAAGAATTTTTTAACTTAAAGATATTGAATAGTGATATGTTTGCAGTATGGTTCACATTTCATGAAAATGATACACAGTATCTTTCAGAAAAGATTCAAGAATTAAGTAAAAAATACGATTCCCAGTCATTTATTCCACATATTACGGCATACGGTCTGGTAGACATTTCATTAGATGAATTGGATCAAATAGTTCAAGATGCAGTCAAGGATGAAAAAAATTTCACAGTTGACAAAACACAAATTTCATTTTCTGATGATTTTTGGAAGACAGTATTTGTAGAATTTGAGAATGGTGATTCTTTGAAAAGAATTAACAAAAAATTAACAGATTATTTAGAGAGTGTTAGCAAATATCATTTCAAACCACATGCTAGTTTGATTTACAAAAAGATGGACAGTGAAGAAAAAGCCAAGTTGGCAGGAGACATAATCATCAAAGATAATTTTACAGTATCTGGAATGTGTGTGCAGGAATTTTCTGAAGATATCAGTAAGTGGAAGATTGTTCGAAAATATCAGTTTGAATAAAACCTAAACATCATTCCCAGTTACTACCCATTCAAGTGCTCTTAGGACACCTTGATAGTACTTCATCGCATCCATTGATTCGGAACTTATCAATCTCTGTTCAATCTCTTTTCGGTATTCTGCAACTTCTTGTTCTGTTTTCATAAAATTTCTAAATTAACTGGGAATAAAAATAGATGCAAATAGACCCTGCAATTTCAGAAAACATGGATTTTGTCAATTTGACTGTAGGTATTCTCTTAGTAATTATGGGAATAATCATAATCTTTGTGGGAAATTATTTTAGCAAAAAGATCGGGATTCTGCACGTAGTAATCTACTTTATGGCATCCTTTGTGATTTTTGGAGGAATTGTTTTCATGTTTTTTTATGACAGGCCGTCACTAATTTGAGTACAGAAATTTCTTACTTCAAATCAAATTAGATGAAAGGAGTGCAGATAAAAAAAATTAAGAGCCCTTTGCTTTTGCTGCTGCACGAGCTACAATTAATGTCAGAATCACTGCAATGATAGTTACAATTATTGCATATAGCAACATTGGACCTATTGCATCGGCAGTTCCAAAAACTTCTTTGAAGACTGCCTTTATTGCATCATTCCATGCTAGTGCGGCAACTAGACCAAATGCGGCAGTAACTAGTGCAGCTATCTTATCTAGAATCTCATGTTTTAGAGGAGCCGGTTTTTCTTCGTCACTCATAAGTTCATAAAATAATAAAAATATAAAAAATATTTTTTTTCAGAGTTTAGACCAAATGAGTGAATTTTAGATCATTTTTAGATTAGATGAATGGGTTTTTGAAATATCCGTTTGCTAAAAGAATCACAAGACCTACAGCGGTGCCCGTTCCACCAAGTATACCTATCAAAACACCAGCGTCTCGCTTGTCCATGAGATAATTTACAAACTTGTAACTTATGAATTTAGAGTTTGGGAAGATGACCAGTCTTGTCAAGATTTGATTTGCATACCTTGCAATAGAGTCTCACTTCAGTGGATGGAAACTCAGCACCACAGTTTTTGCAAGTATAAAGTTTGGAATCAGCCATAATTCTACAACATATGGCATAGATTCAAGGATTAATAATTTCGTATCTAGATTCTTTTTTCAGACTTTTCTTGTGCATTATCAATGCCGTACATTTCTTTTCTTTTCTTGTTTGATAATTCACAGTAGAAAATTTGATTTTCTTCAGACATTGTAATACCTAGTTTGTTTGAATATTAATAGATGATGTATGATTATGCCAATTCATTAAGATATACTGGATCTTTGTCGGTCTTTTGCAACTCAACAAAGGTCTCGGTACTTTGGATTCCCTCAATTTTTCCAATTTTTTCAATTACCACAGAGTGGAGGGATTCTAGATTCTTGGCATAGACTTGAATCAGGATGTCAAATCTACCAGTTACCTCTGAAATTGATACGACTTCGGGAGTTTCCATGAATTTTTTGTGAATAGAGTCCTTGAACTTTGGATCCCTGTTGATTCCAACGTTTGCCTTTACACCAATTCCCAATAGAGAATCATCAATTTCGACTGTGAATTTCTTTATGAGTTTCTTTTTTACCAGTCTCTTAATTCTGCTATAAAGCACAGATGCATTGATTCCTAACTTTTTTGATAGGATAGGAACAGAGATCGAGCCATCTTTGGTCAATTCAAACAGCAACTGCATATCTAGTTCATCAAATCTGTGCAAGGTATTCGAAAATTCTCGTTGAGATTTATTATATGTAGGTTTTGAGACAAATTTGCTATGGATTTTCAATTATTTTGGCCAAAAAATGAAATTTTTTAAAATTCTCAACACCGTGGGAATGCTGCCTCTAAACGATTTTAAGTAGGCTTTCTCGAATCTGTTCGTAATGATTACAGAGTCAGAGTTCGTAGACTTGATAAAGAATGCAAAGGCTGGAACTAAAGCAAAAAAGTTCAAGCAATCCATAGAGTTGATTGTTAATTTCAAAGATATCGACGTTAAGAAGGGATTTGCACTAAATGAAGTCGTTCAACTTCCAAAGACCAGTTCTCCTGCAACTGTATGTGTAATCGCAACAGGTGATATGGGAACCAAAGCCAAAGCAGCAAAAGCAGACTCTGTTATCGGAAATGAAGAACTAGAGAAATTCGGAGCAAACAAAAGAGAATCTAGAAAATTCATCAACAAGTATGATTTCTTTTTGGCAGATACACAAATCATGCCAACAGTTGGTAAAACTTTGGGTCAGCTATTAGGTCCTAGAGGAAAAATGCCAACACCAGTTCCATTTAATGCGCCAATTGAATCATTTTTAGCAAGATTTAGATCATCAATTAAAGTTAGAACAAGAGCATCACTCTCTGTCTCATGCAAGATTGGAGATGAAACGATGGATGATGCAGACTTGGCAGTCAATGCACATGCAGTTCTAAGTGCAATTGAAAAGAAATTACCAAATGGTGAGAAGAACATGAAAAGAATCATGATCAAGACCACAATGGGAAAACCAATCAAACAACTACAAGAGGTTAAGAAGAAATTTGCATGAGAATAGAACTAGTTATCCTCAAAGAAAAGCTCAGATGTTCCAGCAATTAGAGGAGCTTCCAAAAAAATACAAAGTGATGGCAATTATCAAAATGAGTAAGGTTCGTTCTACTCAGATTCTACCTTTAAGAAAAAATCTCAAAGATGATGTCCAATTTTTCTGTGTGAAAGACAAAGTTGCAAAAAAAGCATTACAGAATTCAGACATTCCTGGAATGAAGGATATGATTGGAGAATTCAAAGGACAGGTAATGATCTTGTTTACAAATATGTCACCATTCAAGCTTAACGTACTCTTGGCAAAAAACAAAATCATGATGATTGCAAGAGGTGGAGATATTGCAAGTCTCGATGTTGTAATTCCAGCAAAGAACACAGGAATTGCACCAGGACCAATGCTTACAGAATTCAAAGAGGCAGGAGTCCCAACCAAGATTGACCAAGGTACAATCTGGATTTCAAAGGATACAACACCAGTACACAAAGGCGAGGCAATCAATGAGAAACTCGCAGCAATTTTAGGTAAATTAGATATCAAGGCAGTAGAGGCAGGAATCTCACTATACACAGCACTTGAGGAAGGACTCAAGTATGTTGAAGAAGAGATGATTATTGATGTCGAGAAGATAAGACAAGAATTTACACAAGCACACCAAGAAGCAATTTCACTTTCAATCGAAGCAGCATATGTCACACCAGAAAACATCAAACAAATCTTGGCAAAAGGAGCACAGTCTGCACGTTCTGTATCTGTTGAATCAGGTTACATGACTGATGATACAAAAGAGCAAATCTTGCAAAAGGCAAACGCCCAAGCAAGAGCACTAGCAAGCCAAGCAAAAGACTACACACCAGCATAGTCATTTAATTATCAAGTGCCAATAATTAGAAAAAGAAGAATCCTTTATGAATATCCGCAGAACCTTTGAGATTATTGAGCACTCAAGTTAAGCAAAGATCAAAGACTGCGATTCCGTCAGTCATTTTTCTTATCACATTAATTGGAACAACCATTGCAATGTGGGGCGCAAGTTGGGACATTTCATCGCACTTGCAGAGAATTCCAGATTCCTTTTTCACACCATCTCATACAATGTTGTACTTTGGTGTTGGAGTAAACGTAATTGGTTCAATGATTGCCGCTATTGTTTACCTAAAAAGAAAAGACATTCGTTCTGAATCTTTTGCAACTGGACTGAAACTAATCATAATTGGTGTAAGTGTTCAAGTTATTGCAGGTCCTGGAGACTTTTTGTGGCATGAAGCATTTGGATTAGACGGACTGCTTAGTCCAACTCACATGATACTTGCACTAGGAATGCTGAGTGTTCTTACTGGAACAGTGATTGGTTTTTCAAGAATGAGTTTTCACATGAAAGAAAAGAGTCCATTTATCAAGACAGTTCTGCCAATTACTTATGGAATTTTTTGGTTTAGTGCAATGTGGCTCATATTCTTTTTCGTATTGCCAGTTTCAGAGGGAGAGACTCATGACTTTAATCCTGATCCATATGTTGCAATTGTTCTAAGTTTTGTTTTCATTCCACTTGCACTAACAATGGTCTTTTGGTGTGCATCAAAAGTAATGAAAAAATTTGGAATGGTTAGCATTTCAGGACTGGCATTTTTTGTGATGAGTATCTCATCAACAATATTCACGGGGGAAAATCTTGAACAGTTTCTTCCATGGTATCTAGCACCAATGGCATGCATTATTGCAGCAGACTATATCTTCAACAAAAAATTCCAGTCAAAGAGTCTCAACAAGCACTCTGCAAAGATTGCTGGCGCCCTAATCGGTTCCATGTTCTTTGCATTTGGCTTCCCAATGCTATCTATGACATTTTTGGAAGTGATTCTCTATAACGGAGTGTTCCCATACGATGTATTGCCAACTTCAGGTGATGTCGTCTTTAACCAATGGATGATGACGATTCCAGGCGGAATAGTTTCAGGAGTAATAGGAATGCTTGCAGCTCCAAGAATCCTCAGATTCTCTTTGGATTGATTTGAAAGAGTTTCTAACTTGTATTGGCGTAATCAATCTTGTTACAAGAAATAGGTTGCAAATCTTTTATGCGTGTTTTTGCAAGTTTTCATTCAAGATTCACGTACATTTGGTAAATTCCAATTGAATTTCATTGCCAACAATCTGATTCCAGTGGTGACGACAATTCCCACAATTGAAGCAACTTGAATCTCCACACCATATGAGAGAGTCCCATAGAAGACAATGATTCCAATTACACTTGCAACAGCATAGACTTCTTTAACAAATACAATTGGAATCTCTCTTACAAACACATCACGTAGAATTCCGCCGCCAATTGCAGTGATTAGTCCACCCAACAACATTGGAAGGAATTCCATTCCAACTACTTGGTGTGCGATGGATGCTCCAATGATGGAAAATACTCCTAGTCCGACTGCATCAAAGACCAACCATGTCTCCATCTTGCTTTTGAATTTTGCATACAAAAAGAACATTGCAACTCCTACTGCTACGGCCAGTCCAATGTAAATTGGATCAGAAAATGCATTTGGAAATCTTCCAAAGATAACATCTCGTGTTACTCCACCGGCAACACCAACTACAGATGCCAAAACAATAATTCCAAAAATGTCAGCTTTGTGTGCTATTGCCTTTGAAGCTCCTGTAACTGCAAAAGCAATTGTTCCAAGATAATCTAGAATAGCAATAAACGATCCAAGTTCAAAAGAAAAATCTACCATTCAATGCAAACAGCGCAGCATTGCTAATTAAGAATTCATAAAAATGGAGATCAAAAATAGATTTGAGAAAAGTAAACTCGTTTAGCCAAATAGTGAAGATAATCCTTCCATGGCTGCTTCTTCAGATTTACCTTCTTCTTTAGGTTTTTCTTCGGCCTTTGCTTCACCACCTGCTGCATCTGCTGCTGGTGCGGCTGTTGCGGCAACTGCTACAGGTGCGGCTTTAACTGCCTCATCGATGTCAACATCGGCTAAGGCTGCAACTAGTGCTTTAACTTGGGCTTCATTAACTTCAGCGCCAGATGCTTTGACAACTGAGCTGATGTTTGCCTCGTTAACTTCTTTTTCTAGTTTGTGAAGAAGTAAAGCAGCGTAAACATATTCCATTGTATCGAGATTTTCATGCTCGATAATATAAAACTACTGTGAACTTGTGCGTAGAATCAGTTTAGGATTTTGAGACTTCGACAGATGGAGTAAAGTGTTCGTTTGAGATTTTTGTCAATTAGAGTATCCATTCTGTTTCTGAGTACTCTTTTTGCCTCGTCGCGTTCAGCGCCAGGTGGCAAAGACAACACAGTATTGATAAATTCTGGCAATGATTCTCGAATCCATCCATCAAGCATTGCATAGACTTTGGGAGGGATCAAATCACACTTGTCTTTGTCAAGATCTATTACATCTGCAAAGTTTTCATGTTCTACTCTGTATACGAGTGCCAAAACAACATTGTCTGGAGTTGGATGTTGGAGAATCTCCAAAGAGCGTTCTCCGGTCTTTCCCTGTTCCACTTTGTTTTTGAGACCTACCGGATTTACAATCACTCCGCTGATTCCGACCTTTTTTCCCTCAACGCCGGTTACTGTTGCAAAGATAAAGTCCTTGTAATCACCATTATCTTTTACAGAAAATACATGTACCCCTTCTTTGAGTTGAGGTTTTTTGCCAAACATAGGTTGTCTGTGTATCATATTGTATTTAATGTATAGTAATGAGATTACTCGATTTGATTTTCACAAGTGGTAATTTGACGGTCTTTTTTATTATGTCGAAGAGCTTTGAAATCTATGAAAAATGCAGGAGATTACAAGAATAATCCAAGAACAATAAAGCTTGAATCCAATCTTGACCAAGTACTCAAAAAAATAGTTGACGAGAAAAAAAGTAGAATTCTGGTAACTCAAGATGACAAAGTTACTGGAATTGTGACTGAAAAGGACTTGGGTTTTTTCCTGCTCACAGATGATTCTGAAAGAAAGTTGGAAGACATTCCATTATCTGAAATTGTTGTAAAGCCAATCACAGTAGATGAGAAAACAGAACTTCACAAGTGTGCTGAAATAATGCTAAAAAATAGAATCGGTTCATTGGTTGTAACTACAGATGGCGAGGTATCTGGAATTATCACCAAGACAGATTTGGTAAGATATTTTTCCAAAGAACATCCCGGAGAAAAGATTGTTGGTGAGTACATGTCTCCATACTATGCATGGCAGTACTCTGATACGCCACTTTACAAAGTGGTTGGCAAGATGATTGAAGAGAAAATTTCCCGTGTGATTTTGCGAGACCATGAGGAGACTCCAGTTGGAATCGTTACATTTAGAGACATGTTCAATCTTGCAATCAAACTTGGAAACAAGGAGGACATTCTTGACAACACTGATCCAGTGATTTCGGTAATATTTCCAAGAAAGGGATTTGTCTCTGAATCGGGATTTGGCGGTTCAACAAAGATTGGTGAGATCATGAGTAAAGACATCATTTCAGTTGATTATGATGACGATATGGCAAAAGCTTCAAAGATGTTAGTAGAGAAGAACATCAACGGCGCAGGTGTGTTGTCAGGTCATGGAAATATTGTAGGAATTATTTCCAAGACAGATATCATAAAGGCCATGGCATTCATGAAATAAACAAGTCATTTTAAGAAAAAGATTCTATGAATTGTATGAAAATTGCAGTGTCAGTTCTGATTATTTTTGCAATGGCAGGAACCGCATATGCTCAAGAATACCCTGAACTGGGAGTCAAGGTGGATGTCGTTGCAGAGAATCTCTCAATTCCATGGGCAATAGATTTTGCACCTGATGGCAGGATGTTCTTTACTGAGAGAACTGGCTCGCTGAACATAATTGAGAATGGCGAGATTACCAAGGTGCTATCACTTGGAGTAGGTGGAGGCGAAGGAGGAATGCTTGGAGTAGCACTTGATCCTGATTTTGAGGAGAATAATTTTGTCTATGTCTATTACACTTACAACGAGATTCTCGGAATAAAGAACAAGTTGGTTCGCTATGTTGAATCAGACAACACTCTAACTGAAGACAGAGTGATAATTGATGGAATTCCTGGCGCCCCATACCATGATGGCGGCAGAATAAAGTTTGGACCTGACGGGATGCTCTATATCACAACTGGAGATGCAGTCCAACCAGGTTTGTCACAAGATGTGAATTCCATTGCAGGAAAAATTTTGAGAGTCAACTCTGATGGAACAATTCCAGATGAGAATCCTTTTGGTTCTCCAGTTTATTCAATGGGTCATCGCAATCCACAGGGAATTGCATGGGATGATTCAGGAAATCTAGTTGCAACAGAGCACGGACCATCTGGGTGGATTGGAGTTGCACATGATGAAATCAATCTCATAGTTCCAGCTGCAAACTATGGATGGCCAGATGTATTTGGCGATGACACTAAAGAAGGAATGACAAATCCGATTTTGCATTCAGGAGATGATACTTGGGCACCATCAGGTTCCACATTCTACTATGGAGATCAAATGCCAATGTTTGATGGAAAGTATTTTGCGTCTGCTTTGAAGGGACAGCACATTCACGTCATTGAATTTGATGAGGAGTTCAACGTATTGTTTCATGGTGAAATTTTTTCTGGAGAGTATGGAAGAATCAGAGATGTTGCAAGTGGTCCTGATGGATTGTACTTTATGACAAGCAATCAGGACGGACGAGGTAGTCCGAATTTGTATGATGACAAAATTTTGAGAATAGCTCCAATGTACAACTATGATGATTCTTTGTGGATTCAAAATATCTCTGAATGGTACATGAAGGGAATGATTTCAAAACAAGAATCAGTCAATGCACACAACTATCTGCTTGAGAGAGGA
>JAJETY010000031.1 GCA_021268355.1 Candidatus Nitrosopumilus sp.
AACTGTGTTTTTTTGCAATTGAATTCAAAGCTGACAAGAGTTCCTGGAAAAGTTTCCAACCACCCCAAGCATCAATCATGTTCATGTATTTCTGAAGACTTGCAGTGTCAAGGTCTGCACGTGTCGGTTCATCTGCACCCATATATTTTTCTGAAAACATACCACCAAGTAATGTTCCATAGCTCAGAATCTTTATGCCGTGCTTTTCAAAGTATGGAGTCATCTCTACTGCAGGTCTTGAATCTAAAATTGAATACTGTACTTGGTTTGAGACAATCTCGAATCCATTTTCAATCATGGTTCTTACTCTTTGAGTATCAAAGTTTGTGAGTCCGATATTTTTTATCTTATTCTCTTTTTTGAGATTTGAAAGATGGTGTAGTGCATCCAGGTAACTAGGATTGTTGTAATCCCACCAGTGAAATTGTACCATGTCTAGTGAATCCGTATTCATTTTTTTCATTGATTGTTCAATGTAATGAGTCACAAGGCTTTTGCTCATAGGTCCAGGGTTTGGCACAAACTTTGTGAGAGATTCAAATGGCTTGTCCATTTTTTGACTGAATTTTCCAATAAATGACTCTGCTGGGCCGTAAATATCGGCAAGATCCCAGGTGGTAAATCCGGCATTGTGGTATTGAATCATTTCTGAAATTGCCAATTCAGGGTCAATCTGACCATGAGTTCCTGAGACTTGCCACATTCCATTTAGGATTCGGCAGATATTCAAAGTTCCAAGTTCTGTTCTTTCTATCACAGTTTTTACAAGAACTGCTTGGTAGATATTTCTTGTTCAGGACAGATTATGCAATCAAGATTCTGGAAGGTATTTTGTTCCCGTGATTTTTTCATATTCATCCATTAGTGCCATTAGTTCTCTTTCACAGTTTGCAGTAGGGTTGAAATTTTCATCTGTGATTTGCATGTATCCCTCTGTTGCCATTATTCCAAAACATTGCTGGACCTTTGATTCAATAACTGCTCTCAGTCCAGACTCGGTTGGTGTGTAAAATACACTAACTAGAGAAAAGGCCAGAATGATTGCAAAAATAATGATTGCGACAATAATCACTCCAATGAATATCTTCATGGTGTTTACTCAAATTACACTAATCTTAAGTTTATTGGAGTTTATTAGAAAAGGGAAACTACAAAGAAATGATGCATTCAAAGGCAATTAGAGTTCTAAAGAAAGATCCAAAGATGAAAAAGATAGTTGAGGCAGTTGGTCCCTGCACAATCAGGACTATTCCAGATCCCTTTGAGGCAATAATTGATGCAATCATCACTCAGCAGATTTCAGATAGTGCAGGAAAGGCAGTATCAAAGAGGTTTAGGGATTTGTTTGGGGAAGAGTTTCCAACTCCCATGCAGGTGGCAAAGTTCTCAAATGCTAAACTAAAGAAAGCAGGTCTATCAAAGATGAAAGCAGATTACATTTTAGATATTTCAAAAAAAATCATCAAAGGCGAATTGGATTTTGATTCCTTTGTTGAGATGACAGACGAGCAAGTAATTGAAGAGTTGGTAAAAATCAGAGGCATAGGCAGGTGGACAGCAGAAATGTATCTGATTTTTGGTCTTGGCAGGATGAATGTTTTTCCCCTAGGTGATCTGGGGCTCATAAATGGAATAAAGAAATTGTACAACCTTGAGGACCCTCCAATAGAGAAGATAGAGAAGATTGGGGAAAAATGGAGCCCATACAGAACTATTGGAACATGGTACATCTGGAGAGGTGTGAAGAATTTTCAGTACGTCTAGTTGGCATTAGGCTCATTATTCCAATGTCTTTTAAATAAAATAAAATCGGGTTTTTTTTATGAGCTACAATGACATCTCAGACATGTTCGCAGAATACTCTAAAGGCAATTCAAAAAATTGTAAGCATCTAAAGGAGTTATTTGAGCAAGCTGTGATTCAGATGGTTGAAGAGGAAGCAATGGAGATTGCACCAATGACCATAAAAAAATCAAAGAAAAAAATTCAAAAATAGTTCCTCATTTTTGTGAGGAATGCGTTTCCTTAAATTGTATATTTTGTAAAATAGATCATGACTTGGGTTCCAATTTTTGAAGTAGCTTCAAAAGATTTTGAAGGGGATTTGAAATTACTCAAAACAGTTTTCTCGCAATTTGAAAAACAAATTCATCATAAGGATGGTTATAGATTTAGTTCAGATGCACAATTTGCTATGGGTTGGTGGTTTTACACCATTTACATCAAGATTGGTTTTATCAAAGAACTAGTTGAACACAACCATGCAATTGATTCCAAAGTAAAGGATGAAAGAGAAATTCTAAAGATTGTTCAAAACTATCTAAAGACACAAAAGAGTTCTGCCAAAATAAAATTTCATACAAAAAAACCACTCTTCGCAAGATATTGGTCTTGGTTGATGAGATAATTTACAAAAATCAAATGATGATTCCCTCTTTGGAGGAACCATCAATCCACGGTCAGATGAACATTACCCAACCGACTAGCACACTTACGACTCCGATGAAGATGTAGGTGTTGAGATCTCTTCTCTTTTGGATTTGTTGACTCATGCCATAATATGGTCTCCGAGAGATATAAACAAGTTATAAAAAAAATTAATTTACCACTAGTAGCCATAATTATTACTAGTCAGAAATTTCAGACTTTTTGCCAGCAATTTGTTGCTCCACATTGACCGCAGCTTGCTTTTTCATTCCATTTTGCAAAATCCTTGTCAGCAGGAATCTTTACCACGGTTATTCGCTCGCAACCGGTGCATTTTACCTTGATTGGTACGTTTCCTTCATTGCCACCTACAAACAAATCCTTGAATCCCATGACTATTCACTGTGTAAATGCGCCAAAAAAATCTATTGCGTCCTTTTTAGAAAGTTCCTTATTTTTTGTCTGGCAATAGTTGTTGGTAAATGTGCATTTTGGACATCCTCCCCATTTTTCACCTTGAGAAACGGATTTTTTTTGTTTCAAATCTACAGGGCAGTCACAGTCATTCAAAAGGGAAAAGCAGGTAGATAGAACTTTCTCAAAATCTTCGTAAATTATTTTGCTGCATCCATTAAATCCATCAGAGGAGTTATCATAGAGATAGATTGTGCCATTCTCATAGTAGACATCAATATCATTTGATTCGGACTTGGTGATAATTTTTGCAGCATTAATCAAAACATGGCAAATTGTATGGACTCTAGGATCAGATGATATCTGACTTTTAGATTCGCTATTTGATGACATGACAAATTCTGAAGGGATCGTAATGCTTACTGAGGAATGTTTTGATTTCCAGTTAAAGTTGCGCCATGATGGAACGTTACTTCCATTAAACGTCTGGAAATTGTCTGCAGAGTCATTATAGTTACCTTTTAGATAGCCGGTGATGGTTCTGCTTAGCTCAATGATTCCATAACGCAATTGCAACTTTCTGTTTTTAATTGTGAAATCTTTTCGTGCAGCACTTCGTTCAGATGTCTGCAATATTGATGTGCGAACAATTGGAATCGTTCTCTTTTGACCTTCGTATGATTTTTTCAGATAAGCTCTAGCCCCGCTTTGAGATTTCCTCAAAGAGATTACCTCATAGTTTTGTTTATTGAAGTGATAAATTGCATTTTGATGAAGTTGGTAGTATCCAACTGGAACACCACGAGTTCCAATCTTTTTTGAGTTTAGATAAATTGCAATTTCTCCAGAAGCTCCACGAAGATTAATGCTGTTTGCAAAGTCAAAGAACTGGGATTTATCAGACTCTTCTGCAGCTTCGGCTTCGATCTCTATTGATTCATCATGTTTGTCAGAGATTATCGAGTTTTTCTTGTTAATTGGAATAACGTGGTCTTGTGAGAGATATTCCTCAATGTGTCTGGCAAAGTAGTGACAGGCAGCATCATCGGGGTCAAGCACGCATATTGCATAGGATTTCTGACCCATTCTTCCGGCACGCCCTATTCTCTGCACAAAAGAATCATACTCATTTTTGAATGCAGAAATGACCACATCAACGTGCCCGATGTCTATTCCAAGTTCCAGTGTGGGTGTGCAGGATAATGCATCAAGTTCTCCTGCCTTCATCTGTGATTCGTAAAGTTTTCTATTGTTTTGATCTAATCCGCCTCGATGAATTTGTATTCTGATTCCATCATTAGCAGATTCGAGATTTGACGCGAGGAATTCTGAATCATTGTGAGAGTTGCTAAAGATGAGTTGAGTTGAACGGTTCTTGTAACATATTGATGCCAACATTTCCATTGTAGTTCTCTGTCCGAATTTGCGTGGCATGATAAAGAACATGTGCATGTTTCTCTTTCTACGGGTTTTGCTTTTGATAAAGGAGAAAGATTCAACAGGCAAGTCAAACATGTTGGAGAAAAATTCTTTGGAGTTATCAAGAGTGGCAGATGAGCCAACATATTGAATATCTCCCATGTACCTTTTCATTCTTTTTAAAACGTGATACACATTTGATCCATGAAAGCTTGTGTAAGAGTGAGCTTCATCCATCACAATTATTTTTGCATTTTTGAAAAGTTCATTCCATTTTTTGTCCTGAAGAATCAAGTGGTAGTTGATAAAATCAAAGTTTGTAGCAATGATTAGTGATTTTTTTGCAGCATCTGCAATAATCATGTCTTTGTATTCGGAACTTTGTCCCCCATGAATCGAATAGACGTCAACAGAATTTTTTAGTCCACAACACTCAATGAGTCGAGATATCTTTGATACCTGATCGTCAATTAGTGCATTGAGCGGATATACAAAAAGTGCAAAGACTCCTGGTTCTTTTTGTTTTGAAAGTTTTTCAAGAATTGGAATGCTAAATGCCTCAGTCTTTCCAGAACCGGTTGGTGCAGAGATGATGGAGTTTCTATCATCCAAGATTGAACGGACTGATTCCTCTTGAAAGGGCAATAATCCTGTAAAACCATACTTGGCAATTCCTTTGAGAATTTTTTCAGAAAGTACATCACTTAGCCCTGATACAGGTAGTTTTTCAGGCTCAGGGGATACCATGTTCTCATAATGGACAACTGCCAAGGACTCTTCCTTGTGTCCTTGTAATATCTCATGAATTATCAGATCATCATCAATCAGAGATTTTGGAATTTTAGTAATATCAAAAAGAATCTCTTGAGGAATTGGGATTGAAGGCTTGGGTGCTGACTCTTTTTTCTTTTCAACCAGTTTTACGTCATCAGGAAAGTACCCCACAGAGGATTCTGCAGGACCATCACATTGGTGTGGCTCATCAGTTCTAGAATCTATCGGTATAAACTTGCCGCTATCAGATTTGAATTCTTCATCCCAATAGATTTCAGCTCCACATCCCTTGGAACAAGGTTTTGTCTTTCCCGAATAGTTCATCCCATATGTAGGTCTTCTAGGAATTATCATTTCAGGATTACATTTTGGACAAATTCCAGGACCTCCAACGTCTGCAAAGTTTTGCGTCAGTTTGGTATCACATTGGGAGCAGAACTTCATGAATGATTTTTCAAAGCGACGACCTTTAATGAAGATATGATAAGTTTAGAGCTAACATGAGATCAAATTTGATTCAATTAATCATTTGCAGATTTCAGTTGTCAAAATAGATCGTGCGATCAAAAATTAATTTTCACTCTTGATCCTAAATTGAAACTGCTAAAAGCATCTCATGAAAGAAACAATAGAACAACAAATTATAGAAAAACCAATACAAGAAAGACTCAGACAAGCTAGTCACATAACAGTAGAGTCTGCACTTAGAAACAAGGTAAATCTCAACATTGCATGGTACGATGTCCATGGAGAACAACAGAATCAGAAATTTACAATCTCAGCTGGCTCAGTAATAGAATTTTAAAAAACCACTTTTTTTCTTTTTTTTAGTTTACACCCTTTCTTCGGGAGAGTTTCTCACCGGAAAAATTGCTAGTTCTCTCAAACTCCTCTGCCTTTGCCTTAATTTGATCCCTCTCTTCTTGGGTTTGCTCTCGAATAATCACATCATCGGCATCAGTATAGTTTTGACATTTGTTGCATAGCCAAAGTGTTCCTTTTTCATCTGAATTGTAGAGAGGATATCTACGCTCTTGGCACTGTTTGCAATGTAGAGGCATGATTTTGGGTGAGATTTTTCGCAAATTAAGCGTATTGGAATAGACAAGTAGATTAGAAACCTATCAAGAGGATATGGAAAAGGCATCTACTCTACTTGCAATATTTGTGGTGTTTGATTATTTTTAAAACCTCTCTGCCTTTGTTTGGCTTATCATTATTTGTAAGAGGTATGGAATATAGTATCTAAATGAAAGACAACATACTCAGCGCTTGCATCAGCCACCACTTTTCATAATTCCGTGTAGAATCATGTTCCAAATCTAAGATTTCAATAATCATTTTTTAGTTCAGACAAAATCAAAGTACGTTTTTTTTGAAGGGTCTCCAGATTTTTCTCTAGTCTACGTAAGGTTTCAGAATTTTTCTGCCCCAGTTTCTTTTCCTCAGATTTTTTATGTTCTTCGAGCTTCTTAATTCTAGTATCAGTGTCAGAAAGAGCTTCTTGAAGTGCTTCTATGTCCTTTTCAAATTCCAATCTCAGATAATCATCATAGAAAATCAAAATTAAACATTGTTACTAAATGCAGACTGGAAAAATATTCATTCCCATTGTTTCATTAGCTAGAAAATCATCCTAAGGATAGTTTCTGTTTTCCCACTGGGTTTTTTGATAATCTGTTCCAAACACATCAAGAGATTTTGTAATGCATTCCTCCTGTTTGATTCCCTGTGGGAATAATTTCTTGCAGTCATCTACCGCCAATTGCAAATTTCTTTGGTCTCTTTCTTCAACATACAAATCATAGTTGGAGCTTCCAACAATTCCAATAATTATGGCAATAGCAATTACAATTGATAAAGGAATAATCGGTTTCATCTTCCCATAGTATATGCCAGATAGAGAATTATCGAAACAACGGTAGAAACTCCAACGATTAGAGAAAGTTCTTTTTTAGAAAAGACAGCAGTTCTGTAACTCAACAAATTACCTTTCCAATAACAGAATTTAGGGGTTAGGATTCGCAACCAATTCCATTTTTGTCACCATCAAAGTTATGTGGATCAGGAGGCAATACGGTAAATTTCTTGTAAACAACATCTGCACAATTCAAGTCGGGAGGGGGAGAAACTATGCAAAAGTCAGGATATGAGGGGTCACAGTTGTTTTGAGTCTCTAGTGCAGGAGTTGATACAGGAATATGTTGGCATCCGTATTTTTGTGCCCATCCATAGAACTCAAACTCTGAATTTTCACAAAACTCTGAACTCAGATACCCCAAGCCAGAATCCAATAATTCTTCATTTAGTGACAAGCCATTGCAGTAAATTGCCCCAATCATTCGGCCATAACTTCCCTCAGTCTGCTTATCATCTTGGTCCACCAGTACAAGAGAATCTACAGGGCATATTGTCTGAATAAATGCACGAGCTTCAGGACCACTTACTTCATCTAGTTCAGGAGCTGACGCTAATGAAAATCGAATTGGTTTTCCATCGACGTGAATTGTATCACCATCAACAATCTTTGTAACATATCCAGAAAGACATTGTGCATATCCTTTGCATTCACTTGGGTTTGCGAAATTACTAAAAACTGTGTCTTTGGGGGGAACATAGCATTCACCTCGATGATTCATTGCCATGTGTTCTGCATTTAATGTGCAAAGATTACCATATGTTACTCCATCAGCCCCACAAACAGGATTGTATTCTTTTGTACATGCAATCGGTGGTTTTTCTGAATACCAACCACGATTCTTCATCTTATCAACTGATGCATCATTAAAGCAAGCTGGAGTTGCATCATGTTTGAACATCAATTGTTTTCCTGCAAGACAAATTACATTTTCAGCTGAAATGCCAGCAAACTTTTGGTAATGTGGTCTGAGATATTCCTTTACAACACCATCCATCATACACAATCTTCCTGGAAATGCACCAGGACCACATCGATCATCAAGGACACAAATTCCATCTAGTTGAGCAAATCCAGGTGCACACATTCCCATGTATGATCTATGATGGTGTCCCATCTCATTCATCATTCCATGTTGTCCAGAGTATTCAGGATGAGAGGGTGCAAAGATAGGTGTTGGAATTAACAGTACAAATGCAATTACAAAAATTAGAATTTCTCTCAATGACAACAAGTCACAATTCTCTCAATTAAGAATATCTAGAAAGAATTCTCAAATGCCACATCACTCAAGGGCAATTGACCGCCTCTGGGTGGTGCATCTTCTATCTTTTTGCCAACTACAACCATCATCACAATCAGATGAGTCTCAGGTAAATTGATGATTTTTGCTAGTTTATCATAGTCAAAGCCCACCATAGGACAAGAATCAAGACCCATATCTCGGGCAGCCAACATGATTGTCTGAGCTGCCATCCCGCAAGAGCGGATTGCTTCATCTCTTATTGCTTTAGGATCTGTAGTGTATTTTCTCTCAAGAGCTGCTTTAACAATATCTTGTTTTTCTTTTGGATGGTTCTTCCAGTATCGAAGTGTGTCAGTTTTCCATGCAGTCAGGTCACCACATAAGACAATAACTACGGAGCCGTCTTTTGGTTGGGCTTGTCCACGAGCTGCAACTGAGATTTTGTCTTTAACATCCTGATCAGTAACATAGACAAATCTCCAGTTTTGTTGATTGTAACTAGTTGGAGATAATATGACATGTTCCATAAGATTTTTGATTTCATCAGAACTGAGATTGTGATTAGGATCAAACTTTTTTACTGCACGTCTTGTAGAAATTGCTTCAAATACATCCATGAAATTAATAAAAAATTAATCCAAAATAAATTAAACGAAAAGACAACCAAGATTAAGACCAAGAGCAAGGAGCATCCTGATGACATCTCTAATCACTTAAGATCAGAAACGTTTGTTTTCTGATGACAGTGATTTAGTCTTAAGGCCTGAAACGATTGTTAGCAGACGACAGACTTGTCTTTTCTTAATTCAATTAAGTGATTTTGATATTTAACCGGTGCTAATGATTTCTACTAGTGGTAATCGACTTGAACAAATTCAGACAGTCTATTTATTACACCTCAGAGATTCACAAGATATCTTGAAGATTGCAGTTATGGGAATGGGTGTAGCTGGTTCTTATCTAATGGCTAGACTCAAAGATTCTGATCATGATGTAACTGGTTATGAGCTAAATCCAAAAGAGAGACATGACTCTATCTGTGCTTGGGGAACAATAAAGCCCATCCTTTCAGAATATTGTAGAAAGACGGGTAGAGATTTCAACGACTTTCTAATTCATGATGGAAAAAATATGCATGTCAAGATGAATAACGATGTCAAGTTTGACATTGGATTGCATGGATTATGTACATATGACAAGATTGGTCTAATCAAAGATTTCATTAAAGATTCAAAAATTATCTATGGCAAGCCACCACCACTAGAAGAACTAGAAAAAGAGTATGACATGATAGTTGACTGTACTGGTTTTCATAGAGTTTACTTGCCAAAACTCAAAGAAGATTTCTTTTTGCCAACTTACGAATACAAGGTAGAATACGAAAATGGAGTTCCTTATGATGACTTTTACATTGAACCATTTCCTGGAATGTCAGGATATTTCTGGTATTTTCCATTAGGAGAGAAATGGGCACATATTGGAGCAGGAGACTACAACAAGAATCACATCAAGGCAACAGACGAGTTCTTGAAAAAGCACGGTGGCAAAGTTCTAAAAACAAAGGGTAGACCAATCAGACTTGCAACTCCAGATAGATGCAAACCATACTATTCAGGTAAAGTGGTGGGTGTTGGAGAATCAATAGGTACAGTCTATGCATTGTTAGGTGAAGGAATCATTCCATCTATGCAATGTGTTGAATTATTCCTAAAAAACATGAATGATTTCAAGGCATATGAAAAGGCAGTTGAGGAACATTACAAGGTGTATGCCAAAGTTTTCAATTTTGTCAGAGCAAAGATCAAAAAAGATTTCAATTTCTTCAAATCATTGCCTGACTTTATTGCAATCTTCCGTTACATGAAGAAGAACGAAGATAGATTTGGAATGGATATCAAGATAGCAGACTTGATGAAGGTTGCTAAAGCCTAACTAAAACTAACAGAACCAAAACCTTCTCTGTTGGTTCGGTTTGATGCCATGTTGTAATCATAGATTGTCTTAGAGTATTCCTTGAATTCTTCTTTCATTGGTTCCAGATCATCTGCCAGATAAAATCCTGGACAATCACCAGTGAATTGATAGGTTGCATGAACACGGGGTTTACCTTTTTCATTTTCAAGCCAGCTGGAAAACGGATACAAATAGCAGACTCCAGGGCGGTCCGGATGCATTGAGCACCCACCTTCCTCATCTAGGAATCTACATGAAATGTGAGTTCCATCGTCAGCTTCTGTTTCATCTTTTTTTCTCTTGAGGTTAATTGTAGTCATTGTTGTCATTTGTCCTGAGGGACCAGGTTCAGAATAGGTTACAGTCAGGGTTTCATTTTTGATAAACTCTGAAGGCTTTTGATATTTCAAACCCTTGCCAATCGTGATTAAATCATCAGAAGTTAGTGGAAGTCTTCCTTGTCTGTCACAGCAATTATGACAGTCAGGCCAAAAGCATTTCCAAAGAATGAATTTTTTTTCAGAATTGAGATAAGGAACATGAAAGATTACATCTTTGACTTTGATTGGTCTATCAGAAACATCTGTAATTTTTCCCAGCATAAAGTTTCGAAGTATAGGGTCAACGTCCCAATTTTTTTGTAGTAAATCTAGTGACTCTTCGATTTCTTTTTGGGACAATAAGTTATAACATCTTTTGCAGATGTTATTAATGTTGAGTGAAAAAGGCAAGTATGCATCAGCTACTGAAAACAGAAGATTTGTCTGGGCAGAAATTATTTGGCCTTTGATTTTAGAACTTAATGATGTTGCATTCACTTTAAAACAATTCCAAGAAAAACGTGACAAAATTTGTCAACAACATAATCTCTCAATCAATGTTCCATCAAGAGGATTGGCATCACTTCAACAAAAAGGAATAATTCTCAAAGAAGGAACTTTGTATTCTATTCACTACAAATTGATTCCATATATGCGATTAAGAGCAGAGTGTGATTATGCAACAGTAATTAGAGAAGTCAGATTGAAGTAGTTGCAACAAATGATTATATTCTAAACATTCAAAATTTCTTTCAAGTAGCCCGATAGTCTAGCGGTCAAGGATTCTGCCCTCTGGATCTCACAAAGTGGATATAGGCGGAGACGGCAGTTCGAATCTGCCTCGGGCTACTGGAATAATTTCTAAAAGTTCTATCTGGATGCTTGTGCGATTCTTTCTAATTCATTCTTCTTCTTTACAGAAGGAGCATTAGGATCGTTTTCTGAAGCCAAGATAAGTTGTTCAGCCATGTGTTCTTCGATTGGTTTTGGATTAGAATATGTTGATTCTTTGATTGCGTCAGCAATGAATTTCAAAGCCAAGTCTACCCTTCTAATTGGTGCAACATCGACTGATACGTGATAAACAGTACCACCGTAAACAATTCTAGTTGTATCTTCATTAGGAGCTGAATTTTCAACTGCTCTAACTAGTACCTCTACTGGGTTTTTACCAGTTTTGAGTTCGATAATTGTAAATGCTGTTTTAACTGTGTTGAGAAGTTTAGTTTTCTTTCCTGTCATTCTACCAGTGTTCTTTGCATATTTTTTACCAAAGTGCATTGTCTTGTTGATTAATCTCTCAACAATGTTGACATCTGCTTTGTTGAATCTTTTGAGTGCAGAACGACCAAATGTGTATGGTAAGATTTGTTTTCTAAGTGAGATTGCAGTTTTAAGACCTGGGTCTTTAACTTCAATATCAGATAAATCCCATTTTCTAAATAATAACAAGTTTTTTGTTTGTGCCATTTCTATCTCCTTGGTTTCTCCTTCTTTCCAATTACTAATTCATGAAGTGAAGTACCATTTACTTTGAAGACTTTGAATCTAACACCAGGAATATCTCCCATTGCACCACCTTGTGTTGCACCCATTCCTTGAATGTGAACTTCGTCGTGTTCATCAATAAAGTTCATTGCACCGTCTCTGGGCAAGAATGCTGTTACAGTTTTACCATTTTTAATTAATTGAACACGAACACATTTTCTAATTGCAGAGTTTGGTTGTTTTGCTGCAACTCCGACTTTTTCTAAAACAATTCCTCTTGCTTGTGGAGCGCCACCAAGTGGGTCAGCTTTTTTATCAATACCTAATTTTCTTCTCTTGTAAGTGGAAATTGCCCATCTCTGTCTCTTCTTTTTAGTTGTTAGAACTCTGCCTGCAAATAATCCAAGTGGTGATTTTCTCATATTTTACATCTCCATAGTTTGTTTTTCAGGACTGTTAATCAATACACTCGTTATATCAAAATATCGTTTTGCAAGCATTCTAGCCTTTTCAGCATTTCTGCCCTCTCTGCCTACAACAATACCTTTCTTTCTTGGGTCTACCATAACAATTGCCTGTTTTGTCCCATCTGGTCGTGCATTTATTTTTACTTCTGATACCAGTTTAGAATTAAGCAAATTGGACAAAAATTTTGCTGGATCTTCGTCAAATTCTACTAGTTCCACATTTTTTTTCACGATGTTTTGTAATGATTTGATATGCATTCCACCCTTGCCAATTGCAAGTCCCATCTTACCTGTATTAACTACAAAAATTACTCTATCTTGTTTTTCATCTTCAACACAATCACGAGCAGTTGCACCTGTAACATTTTGGAACAAAGACATCATTCTCATTTGATCAGTTGTTAGTTTGATAGATTGTGTCATAATTGTTAATGTCTCCAAACAAAAAATGTCTCATTTAAACTTTCAATAGAGCATCTAATCATTTTTTTCCTCAGCTTCTGTATCTTTTAAAATTGATTTGATGTTTGCATCGTCGATTGACGTGAATGAAATTGTTGAAATTCTAAATTGCAAGCCACATAATCTGCCCAATGCGACTGAAGTTCCTTGGAAGTTTACTAAAGGTATTTTTTCTTTTTTTGCATCTGATTCAATTTGCTCAACCATGTCTTTATCTAAAGATTGAGACAATACAATTAGCTTGGAATTTTTTACAGAGTTCAAAACTTGTTTGGCACCCATGGTTAGCTTTCCTTCTTTACGGGCATCCTTCAATGATTTTTCAAGTATCTTACTCATGTTTTTCCTTAAGAGCATCGTCTCCAGAGGGCTTTATAGGTTTATTGAAAAACTACGCACACAAAAAAGAAAAATCACTCAGCAAAACCAAACAAAGATGAAAATACACGAGTTATTTCTTCAAAAAAGTTAGTCTCGTTTTCAATATTGTTTTCAATTGTAATTATTTTTTCAGGTAAGGTTTCTTCATTTGAAGAAGATACAACTTCAGATTCGGGAATACTGATTTGTTGAGGTGTCTGGATAATTTTTGGTTGGAGGGAAATGGCAGTGTTGAGATTTTGTATTGCAGTGTAGTAATTTGGATTTTCCTCCAGAACTTTATTGTAAAGTATTATAGCAGCATCGAGATTTCCAAGATTTGCCAAGGCATTTGCCTTGTTATTTATTGCAGGCAAATAGTCAGGTTCAATGGAGAGGGCATGATCATAATAGGCAATTGCTTCAGAAACATGTCCAATTTTTCCCAAGGCAGAGCCTTTATTGACAAGAATTTCAACATCGTCAGGATTTTCAATTAATGATTCATTAAAAAAATTCAAAGAACTGTCAAACTGACATAATCTGTATAGAGCTGGTCCCATTCCATCATAGTAGGAAATTGTGTCAACAAAGATACTAGAATCACATTGCAGGTTGATTTGATTTAATAATTTTCCAAGCTCAATATCTTCGACTGATAGATTGTCATGTTCTTTATTTTCTAAGATTTTTTCTGAATTATTTTTTGTTTGAGTTTCTTTTTGAATAATTTTGGTTTTTGTTTCATCGGAGGATTTTTCATTTATTTTTATTTTGTCTGAACTAATTTTTTGATTGTCAGTTTCTTCAGAAGTTTCTTGAGTTGTTGTTTCTTGAGTTGTTGTTTCTTGAGTTGTTGTTTCTTGAGTTG
>JAJETY010000057.1 GCA_021268355.1 Candidatus Nitrosopumilus sp.
AAATCCTATTGATGCAACCGAAATTCCAATAACAGCTATCCATGGAGTCTTAGTTTTTCTATGAACTCTGCCTAAAAATTTTGGAAGGGAATTACTTTTTGCCATTCCATATAGAATCCTAGCTCCTGCTACCAATGTGATTAAAACAGTACTTGCTGTAGCAAAAAGTGCAATTAAAGACAGTGTAACACTTCCACTCATACCTAATGCTGCATGTGCTACATCTGCCAAAGGAGCAGAGGACAAAGCTAAATCTTCCCAATTTAAAATTCTAATAGCTGCAATAGAAACCAAAATGTAAATTACTGCAGTAATAAATATTGAGAAAATTATTGCTCTTGGAATTGTTTTCCGAGGTTTTTTAACTTCTTCAGCAACATTTGCCATATCTTCAAATCCAATAAATGCAAAGAAGATTAGAACAAATGCTAGAATTATTCCTGTAATTCCATTTGGTGCCTCAAAATAATCAATTGTATCAACAGGTTCAATTGAAAATCCAAGAAAAATTATCAGAATCAATCCTCCAGCAGTAATCAATGCAAAAATGGTATTTGCCCAGGCAGATTCTTTTATTCCAATAAAATTAACTATGGATAAGATAGCAATTAGAAAAACCGCACCAAATGTAATTGGTAAATCGATAAACTTAGTAAGATATCCTCCAAATCCCAAAGAAACTGTTGCTGCAACTATTATAGAAGTGATCGCTGTTAACCATCCTATAATAAATCCAAAAAAATTATTCTTGAAAGCATTTTTTACAAATGTATACTCTGCAGCTGCTTTAGGATATAGAGCTGATAGTTCAGCATAACTTAATCCTGCAAAAATTGCAACTATTGCACCTATGAGGAAAGACATCCACATTGAATTTCCTGCAAATCCTGCAGCTTCACCGATTAAAACATAGATTCCCGCACCTAAAATTAATCCCACACCATACATAGTGAGATGAAAAAGTCCTATGTGTTGATCTAATTCAGACATTTCTATTTTCTCTCAAACTAGAAAATTTAATCCATATCCTACCGCATAGGCTACCGTTGCAGCAATTCCACCAATGATAAGGGTATAAATTCCTGAACGAATTTTTGATTTCTTTACAATTTTAGCTTTAATCATTCCAACTATGAAAAATGCAAACGCTACTGAAATTATTGAAAAAATAAATGCGTTTGAATTTAAATCTGAATCAGACATAAAAAACAAAATAAAAGGAATTAGTGGAATTATTCCAATTAAATTAAAACCTACAAACGTGCTGACAGAACTATCAATAGGTTCCTTTTTATCTTCAATCAGACCCAATTCTTCCCTCATCATTGTATCAACCCAAACTTTTCTTCTTGAAGTAATTATTCTAACAATTTCTTCCAGAAATTCATCCTTGAAGCCCTTTTTTCTGTAAATATCTCTGATTTCCTCCTTTTCCTCCTCTTCTAAATTCTCAATCTCCCATTCTTCTTGGTTCCTTTTCATTTGAATAAACTCATTTCTTGCTTTCGATGCTTGGAAATTTGCTGCTGCCATTGCAAAACCATCTGCAAATAGATTAGCAAATCCTAAAACCAAAATTATTCCAGGTGATAATCCAGCACCTACAACTCCTGCAACTATTGCAAATGTTGTTACAGCTCCATCTATTGAACCATAAATAAAATCATCAAAATGCCATTTCATGTTATGATGCTAATGCCTTAGTTACATCACTTTTACTAATTACTCCGGCTAAAGAATTATTCCCATCTAGAACTACTAATCCACTAACATTGTTCTCTAGTAGAATATTACATGCCTTTGCCAAGTCTTCATTAAATCTCACAGTGATTAACCCTCTACTCATAACATCTCTGGCCAACGAAATATCTCCAAATCCATCCTCTGAGAGAAATCCCCTCCTAACATTATCAAAATTTCTTCCTGAAAAATCATCCTCACTTCCAAGTTCAATTGAAATTCTAAAAAGATCTCTAAAAGAAATTATTCCTATAGGTTCTTCTTGTTGATTTTTTACAATTATTCTTGAAATTTTCTTTTCGAGCATTTTTCTAACTACTTTATACAATGGAGCTGCTGTATGAGTAAACTCATAATCATGAGTCATAAAATCAACTACTTTGTTTTTCTCCGGAAAAGTTGCAGCAAAATACCTTACAAGATCACTTTTTGTTAAAATTGCTCTAACTTCTTGTTTTTCTCCTATAGATAATGAACTAATTCCTTTTTCAATCATAGTCTTTGCTGCATTCTCAGGTGAAATATCTTCTTGTACAAATTCAATTGGTCTCATAATTTCTGTGATTGGTATTTCCTCTAAACCTCTTTTTGAAGACTCTGAAAATAGAAACAAACCAATGTCTTTCTCAGTAATTATTCCAATATGTTTACCACCATCATTTACAATTAATCTGCTAATCTTTGTATTGAGTAACATTATGATTGCATCAGAAATTGTAGAATTTTTTATAATCGAAATTGGTTTACTTGAAATTTCAAAAATACTCAATTTCTTTCATCTGTGATTTTTTGTATAAAAACCAGAAATACAATTCTCAACTCTGGTTATGATCTACATTTTGAATTTTTTTAATACAACTAAAATCAAACATAATGAAATACGGTCAAGCAAAAAGACTAGAAAACATTAATTCCTATGTGGTAAGAGTATCAAATCCAGCATTAAGTATCACAATTCCCATCAAGGCCCTAATATTCTATAAATGTAATAAACTACAAGTATAGTAAATCATGAAAAATTATCTGGGGATCTAAAATATGGTCGAGAGTAATTATGATATTTTAGGAATTGTTGAAGGTACGACTGAAAAAGAAATTAGAGACGCATTTAGAAGATTGGCTCTACAATACCACTCCGACCGTGGAGGAGAAAATGAACAATTTATTAAAATCAAGCAGGCATATGAAGACCTAAAAATCGGAAAAAAATACCCTGAGACTGATATTGAGAAGATAAAAAATTCCAGAGTTTATTCTGATGAATCTGAATCTGATGTGAGAAGAAAAAATCAGATTTTGGGTCAGCAACTATCTAAAGAAATGAAAACAGCTGAAGAATGGGCTGCAGCACTTAATAGAGCAAATTCTACTGGTTCTAGATTATTTGGTTCTAAAACTCTTGGCGAAATTGAACTTGAAAGAAAAGCTAATGGTTCATTATCAATTAAAGGAAATTTTATGGCAGGTAGTCTAACTTATGATGGTCCAATTACTATGCAAGGAAGTATAACTAGTCCCTCATGGACACAAGAATTTCAAACAATCATCCATCTCACAAAAGGAGATTTTAAATTTCTTGATCCAATTGAAAATAAATACAAAATTGAAAACGGAGCTAAAATTATTGTGGATAATGGAAATGTTGTAGTTGGCAATATTTTTGGACGTAAATTTAGGGTAGAGGATCCTGATGGGAAAGTTGGTGTGTATAGTATTCTAGAACATAGGACACAAATTTCTGCTCCAAATGGAAAAATCGTAGCTGAAAATGTAGTAAATACTGTATCATTAAGCGCTGATTCAATAATTGTTCTTAATGTAGAAGATGATGTAAAAATCTCTGCACGCGAAGTCTTGTTTTATGGAGGAAAATTCACTTATGACTCAGTAATCAAATTAAAAGAAGGCGGCTCGATTAGATTTTTTGAAAATTTTTCTATTCAAGGATTGAGTGGTGATGCCAAAATTGAGCTAGAAAACGGCAAAAAAATCAGACTGTTCGATCTCAAAACAAAGAAAATCAAAGATTTAGCGGACGAGTTTGTACCTAATAAGGAAAATTATCCAAATGATGCAACTATGGTTGGTAATGGATTCATAATTACATACGATATGCTTAACAATCTCTCCAAGAAACCGTCAAAAAAGCAGAAATCTGGATGGGCATCCAAATTTGGTTTTTCAAAAAAATAACTAATTAAATCGAAAAAAGCTAAATCTTGGATTTTTTGCCAAAACGTTGTAGTTTTCTTTTAACTTGAAAAATAGTGTAACCATATTTCTCTTTTAATTCTAGTACCACTAACTCTGTAAACTCGTATTCTGAAAAATTCCTAAATAATTTTTCTATATTTTCACCAACAACAAGACTATTTTTCGGACACAATGAATTAATTTTAAAACATCGATTTACTGTCGGTCCAAAAACATCACTAATTTTAGAAGTAGTACTTTCAGCTACTTTAACTGGACCGTATGTTAAACTTATTTTATAATCCAACTTTGGCAAATTTTCTTTCATGAGTTCATCTCTTAATCTTTCATGTGATTCAATCATATCCAAACAGCATTCTAGAGTATTTTTTACCTGATCATCATTCTTGGTATCAATATTTGCAAATCTAAACATCAAAGCATCTCCAATATTTTTTATTACCTCTCCCTTATGTTTACGAACAATTTTTGCCATGAAGTTCAAAAATATTTCATAAAGTTTAGACATGTCTTCATCAGATAATTCTGATGAAATTTTGGTAGAATCTGCCATATCAATTACACCAACACAATCATTTTCTTCTCTCTGAGAAAATTTTAACAACATATCTCCTTCAAGTTGCCTAATCACTTTTTTCTTCTCTTCAATTTCGATTAATGATTCTTGTAATTTTTGTGCCATTGAATCAAACGCATAAGACAAGTCTGCAATTTCATCTCTTGTTCTGATGTTGGTTCTAACATTAAAATTCCCATCTGCAATTTTATTTGCAGCTTTTTTCAGTGCACGTAATGGATGAGATAATGATTCAGCAGCAAAGTATGCCACTAATCCCATAGCCATGGTTATGAGTAAACTTGTCAAAATAATTCTAGTTTGAAGAATCTCTATT
>JAJETY010000068.1 GCA_021268355.1 Candidatus Nitrosopumilus sp.
AAAAAACCAAATCACACAATTTAAATGTAAATTTTGAATCACAACCAGATACTATAAGAGTTAAAAAAATATTTATGTTGTTGTCATGATCGAACAATTATTTCAATACTTTATTAAGTACTAATTATATTCAAAACAAATTATTATGTTTTATTAATGAAAAACAGATGATTACATGAACAGTAAAATTTTTTAAAAAAAAGTTCATGTAATCAGGTGGGATCATTAGAGATGCAAAAAATTCATACTGCAGAATCTCCTTTTTCACCTGTTCTAATTCTGATAGCCTGCTCCAGATCAATAACAAAGATTTTACCATCTCCAATTCTGCCAGTTTTGGCTGCAGTTTGGATAGCTTCAATTGCAGTTTCTACTTGGTCATTGGCTAAAACAATCTCAATCTTCACTTTGGGTAAAAAATCAACGATGTACTCAGCTCCTCGGTATAATTCAGTATGACCTTTTTGTCGTCCGAACCCTTTTACTTCGCTTACAGTCAGTCCTTGAATCCCAGCTGCGTGTAAACTATCCTTAACTTCTTCGAGTTTAAACGGCTTAATAATGGCTTCGACTTTTTTCATTGAGTCTCTTTAATGAATGTTGAAAAATTAGAGCAAATCCAGCTGGAATATCAGTGGTATCTGCAACATGAGAAAAGGCTAACATATGAAACATGTCAGCTTTATAAGACAATATCAGAACAGTTTATTACATATGTCATGAATAATTCTGAAAAGCTGTATCTTAGAAATAATTGGACCTTGAATGATCTTTCAGGAAGAATCGTACAAATATTCCTTGAAAATAATTCCAAAAAGCGAAACTGGCAGGATGCGACGTATTCTTCTTATGAGAAATCACTCCGGTCATTCTTCCGTTTCTTGAATACAGGAAGTCTTATTGACAAGAACCCCCTGCAAAACTATAAATTTCGTGATTTACTTAACAATAATGAGTTCATCAAGAAAAATGATGCCTCGCCTGACAAAATAAATAGCCTTATTAATTCACCGTGTTCAGGAGATCCATTAGATCTAAGAGATAGAATTTTACTTGAATTGGCTTATTCGACAGTTTGGAAAACAAGTCAATTAGCACGTATTCAGGAAGTAAATTTAAATGAAAATGATCTCTTAGAAATTAAAATATACTCAGAAATTAAAGAGGTTCCTCACTTAGGAATAAATAAAGACAGGTTAGAACAATACAAGAATCATTTACCCAAATTAGATGAAAGAGAAAGTTTCTGGTTAAATAATCATAATAAACAAATTAACCTTAATCAGCTTAGAATAATTATCAGGAAACAACTGAAGCCAATTGGCTTAGATTTAAAAAAGCTCAGAGAGATTGCTACTCAACAATTCCAAAATAATGGTGCTGATATTCGATCAGTTCAAAAACTAAGAAACTTAAAGAAGATTCATAGATTCCAATCATTAATTGATTCTGATTACGAAAAGCTCAAGAGGAAGTTTTCTGAGTCCCATAGTAGAAATCGTTAATGAGCAAACAAACTAGTCTCCCATCCTTGATCAAGGTCACCATAACCATTGATAAGAATCTGAACCAATCCTGGTAAAATTTTCTGAGCTATCTCATTGATTTCATGGATGCTCTTCCCTGAAGGCAGCGGTGGGCGATAGGTCATCATTTTTTCCAATTGATAATAGATCTCAATTAGATAGTAAACATCACTAGCTGCATATTCTAGTTGTTTCTGTGTAAGATCAGGTGAAGCCCAATTTGTTTGCTGCTGTTGTTTAGAGAGTTCAATCCCTAGCATCTCCTCACATAGATTTTTTAATCCATGGCTGTCTGTATATGTTCGGACAATTTTGCTCATTACTTTAGTACATCGGAAATTTTCAACAACAATTCCAATGGATGTTGCAAAGAAAGCTACATCAGTCAATGCGAAATGGAAAAGCTTTCGAACGGAAGGATCTTCAAGAAGTATTTTTAGATTTTTTGGCGGTCTTTCAAGATTTGGTCTGATCAGAGTAACATTCCTTGCATCATCACCTAGTTGAATAAGGCAAATATTGTCCCGATTCATCTTTAAGCCGTGCAATTCTGTATCAACGGCGATCAACTGCTTAGAAGTATAAGCAATCAATTGTTGATCATTGAGATCTTCAACAATTTGAAAATTAGAATTTTGACTCATACTAATCCACCGAAATTATTAAGAAATTTGAGATCATATAATGAAATCACAGAAAATTTTGAAATACTGTAGCAGATTTTTGCTAAGCATACCTCTGCTATTCGGCTTTTTGTCAAAATCAGCTGATGCACTAACTCTCGACGAAGGTGCCTACTTAATTCTTAATCAGGAAAATCGAACTTTTCAGTTTCAGAACCGAGAAGAGGAATTCGATCTTGAAGATGGGAGAAGGGTACAACTAAAGATCGATGGCACGTATGAATTTACTGAAACTGGTCAAAGAAACATCAGACTTCAAGATGGAAGAATACTGATGCTCCAAAGTGATCAGAGCTATGGGTATTTTGAAGGAGAATCGATTTTGATGCCAAATGGTCTGACTCTGATGTTGAGACCTGATAGTACTTATCAATTGTATAGTGCAAATGAACAGTTGTTCCCACTAAGAGATGGTAAGTTGATTTTGTTGAAACAAAATAACCAGTATGAATACATAACGGCTGATTCTGATTTTAGTCGTTTCTGGAATCCAAGAATTATAGAATTGGAATCTGAACTTTGCAGAATAACATTGAGAGAAGAGGAAGATCTTCAACGGGTAATGAATTTACAGATGGAATTGGATCGAATCGTTGAATATATGCAAATTGTTGGATCAGATAAACAAATCGATCTTTTAACCCGTGAAAGACTTAGAACAGTCTACTCTCCAAAATGTAAATCAGCGTCCTGAGTTAAGAAAAGATATTGTTTGTTATCTTAATTGATGAAGTATCTGATATTATACAGTAATTATAAAAATTCATTTTACGATAATGTCAGATATGTTCCATATCTGACATTATCGAACTTATATATTATCTGGTTTTTAAATAAAATTATCAAATTGTGCCCCTTATTTTGTCTAATAAATCATAAATTTATTAATTTTTAAAAAAATAATGGATTCTCAAATCTCCTT
>JAJETY010000069.1 GCA_021268355.1 Candidatus Nitrosopumilus sp.
ACAAAACAGTCTGCACCTCTCACGCTTTCATTTAGTCTGATATAAATCTCACCACTAGCAAATTCTTTAGATTCTACTGTTGAGAGTTCTGTACCAAGGTTTACTGCCACTTTAGACGCGAGCTCTTTATTTGAAGAGCCAGAGAAAAGAAGCATTTTTTTCTTACCTGGTTGTTCAATCACTTTTTCTTTTTCCTATCAACGTATCCTTCAATGTTTTTTTGATTATTTCTCTCAATTCCTAAAGCTTTTGATGGTACATCTTTTGTAATTACTGAACCTGCTCCAATCATAGATTCCTCCCCAATTGTAACTGGTGCAACTAACATAACATCTGATCCAATAAACGCTCCATCTTTGATTTTTGTTTTGTGCTTTTCTTTTCCGTCGTAGTTTACAGTAATTGCACCTGCAGAGAAATTAACATTCTCCCCTAGCTCAGCATCTCCAACATAAGCAAGGTGAGGCACTTTGCTTCCTTTTCCTATTTTTGATTTTTTAGTTTCTGCAAAAGAGCCAACTTTTACTCCCTCTCCAAGTTCAGATCCTGGTCTGATGTGAGCAAATGGTCCTATGTTTCCATTTTCTTGGATTACTGATTGATCTATTACAGAATTTACTACTTTTGAGTTTTTTCCAATGCTGGAGTCATTAATTTGAGCGTTTGGACCAATTACGCAGTCCGCGTCAATACTGGTTTTACCAGTTAAATGAGTGTTGGCAAATATTTTTGTCCCAGACGATATAGTTACTTCTGAGTCAATATAGGTGGAAGTAGGATCCTGAAAGTAAACACCCTGTTCCATGAAATCTTCAATTAATTTTTTCTGCATTATGTCTTCAACTTCGTTTAGTTGACTCATAGAGTTTATTCCTTTAATTGAATCTTCATCTACTTGTACTATAACGATATCTTGTTTTTGTTTATTTGCAATTCCTATTAAGTCCGTTAAGTAAAATTCTCCCTGAGCATTTTTAGAATCTAGAGAGTCAATATTGTCAATTAAGAAATCTGTATTAAAACAATAAATGCCTGAATTGATTTCATTAATTTCTTTTTCATTTTCATTACAGTCTTTTTCTTCAACAATTCTTATCTCTTCATTATTTTTAACAACTCTTCCATATCCATATGGATTTTCCACTATTGAAGTTAGGAATCCAACTGGTGATGCTTTGGTTTTTACTTCACCTATAAGAAGTTTAATGTCTTTGGCATCAATTGCTGGAACGTCACCTGGAACAACTAAAGTGAATTCAGATTTATTTTGAATAAAAAATTCACTATTGACAACAGTTGAAAGTGCATGTCCTGTACCTAATTGATCTTTCTGCAATATGTGTTTTGTTGAAGAAGGTAATGAATTAATAACCATTTCTGACTCATGGCCTACAACAACAAATTGGCTTTCAATGAAAGAAAGTGTGTCTAATGAATGAGCAAGTAGAGATTTTCCTAGAACTTTGTGTAAAACCTTAGGCAAGTCGGACTTCATCCTAGTCCCTTTACCTGCTGCTAATACTACGACTGATATGCTCATTTATAAAAAACTTGCTGGGGGAGAAGGACTCGAACCCTCAACGTTGGGACCAAAACCCAATGTGTTGCCAATTACACCATCCCCCATTTGTTATAAACTTATATTAATCATCATTCTGATACAAACTACAATCAATTTTTTTACAATATTGAATAAAACTAAAACTCTCAGATTTAGCTTTTAATTCCTCTCTTGATTCAATTATAGAAAAGAAAGATGATCCACTTCCGGACATAAAAAATTTGTTCTGATATTTTTCTTGAAGAGCCTCTCTTAAAGATACTAGTTCAGGGTATACCGCAGTAGCAGCTGGCCAAAGATCATTAAAGATCTCAATTGCATTCCAAGTATCTGTGTCCCTATTTTTAGAATTCAAGGTATCAAATGAATTAAATACGTCCTTAGTGCTTAGTCCAACTTTGGGAACTGCAATTAATAGATCTAAGTCATTATTTAAATCTATTGGTTCTATAACTTCACCAATCCCGTGTATTACTGCAGTAACACCTTCAACAAAAAATGGAACATCACTACCTACTTCACGAACTATTTCAAGGTTTGAAGGTAGATCTAATTCATAATTATCACAAAGATAGCGAATTAGTGCTCCCGCATCAGAACTTCCACCACCAAGACCACTATTGTACGGAATTTTTTTATCTACATAAATATCAAAGTTTTTATCAAAAGATGGGTTATTTTTCCTTATAAGTTTCAAAGCTTTATGAATCGTGCTTTCAATTTTGTTAAGGTTTTCATCACTGAATTTGATAGTTTCACTAATTGATTCTTCAATTTCTATATTGTCATATATATCAACAGGTATCATAAGAGAAGATAATTTATGTAAATTGTCTTGTTTTTCAGAAAAAATTTTTAAATTTAGATTTATTTTTGCAGATGTTTTTAAATTCATTTTAATTCCTCAGCAATTAATAAATAATCTTGTGGACTTAAATCAGAGGCACGTAAATTTGAATCTAAATTAAGTTTGCTAAGTTGATCTTCATTGACAATTGAACTTAATGAACTTCGAATCTTTTTTCGTTTCTGCTGAAACGCAGTTTTAGAAATTTCAAAAGCTTTTAACCTAATATCTTCATCAAACAACATTTCTCTTTGAATAGTTACAACAGTTGAGGTAACTTTTGGTTGTGGATAAAAGCAATTTTTTGAAACATCAAATTGTATCTTTGTTTCAGTAAACAATTGGAATAAAACAGAAAGCGAA
>JAJETY010000059.1 GCA_021268355.1 Candidatus Nitrosopumilus sp.
AATGTTCTCTAAGATTTGGACATAGATCAAGATGGTCTTCTATACCATCATAGTCCTCATCATACCATGGGACAAAGTTTGATGGACAGCCATCTATAGAGCCCTCATAATCTTCAAGTAAATTAGGACATGCATCGACAGAATCATCAACTCCGTCATTGTCTAAGTCACCAGCAGCAAATGCAGGGCTAATAGGCATACTGGTAAGAGTAGTCAATAATAACAATAGAAATGGTAAAGTGTGTATTTTCTTCAACGCTTAGAATATTCCTGAGGATCCAGTTATTAAACCTCACTCTAAATTCAATCAATTATTCCAAAGGTTTTGATATAATTTTCAATCATGGTGAAAAAACTCGATCAATTTAAGTAAACCAAAACAAGATCTGGAGTTATGAGTTGCTCAGGAGAAATAGTTGAAGGAGAAGAGCAGCTTATACAGATCAAACCAGCAATTTCTGAACAATTAAAAAAAGCAAAGTATGGTGTCGCAGATCACTCAACTGTAGAATTATGTCATTGGACAAAAAAATCATTCAAACATGAAGGTAGTTGTTACAAACACAAGTTTTACGGAATATCAACTCACAGATGTATGGAATTTTCTCCAGCTGGAATGCATTGTGAGAATCGTTGCGTATACTGCTGGAGACCAATGGAATTTTATGATTCATTAGAAATGAAACCAGAACAAGTTGCAGAACCTGAAGAAATTTTAATCAAGCTTATGGCTGAGAGAAAAAAATTGATCAATGGATATTATGGAGATTCGAGAAATGACAAACAAAGATTAGATGAATCACTACTACCAAGCCATTACGCAATTTCACTTTCAGGAGAACCTACAATGTATCCAAAATTACCAGAGTTGATTAAGTATCTAAACACACTTGAAGCAACAAAATCAATTTTTCTTGTTACAAATGGACAAGAACCAGACATGATTCAAAGACTTCAAGATGAAGATGCACTCCCAACACAATTGTATCTATCAACCAATGCGGCAGATTATGAATCATTTTTAAGAATTAACAAACCAAAATATGATGACTCTTGGGAAAGATGGAATAGAACACTTGGAATGTTAAAACACCTCAATACCCGAACTGTTTTGCGTGTAACTCTGATTAGAAATTATAATGATCAAGAGCACATGATTCCTGCATTTGCTCAAATGTTCAAAGAAGCTAGTCCACATTTTGTTGAGATAAAATCCTACATGCATATTGGACGTTCTACAAATAGATTGGAACATTCAAACATGTTAGAAATGCAGGAAGTTAAAAAATTCAGTGAACAAGTTGCAAAACAAAGTAAAATATTTTCAGTGATGGATGAAAGTTTTGTGTCAAGAATTTCAATCTTACAGAATAATGAAAGATTTATTGATCGTTGGATTCCAGCTTATCTAAATACCAATTAGAAAATTTTTTTAGTGCTTTAAATCTATGAGACAATTCATTCTTGTGGTTTATTTCTGCAAATGTTTTTTCAGAGTTTTTTGGAATGAAAATTGGATCATATCCCCAACCTTTTCCCCTTTGCGATTTAGAAATAGTTCCATCAAGTTTTCCAACAAATGTTTTGAGAATTTTTTTATCGCAATACGCTATATGGGAAACAAATTTTGCATTTCTTTTTGATGATACAAGTTTTAGAATTCCTTTGTTACCAAGAGTTTCAAAGACATATGAAGAATAAGGTCCAGGAAATCCATTTAGTGAATCTATGAACAGCCCATCATCCTCAATGATTATTGGTTTTTTGCATTTAGAAAATGCATCTTTTGCTTTTTTCTCTGCAATCTCGTTTAGAGAATGTGATTGAATTTCTTCTAGATTTAATTTTAAAAAACCTAATTCAATTCCAAATGAGTCTAGAATTGTTTTTGCTTCTATGTATTTGTGAGAGTTTGATGACACAAAGAATAGATCAAACGACTTGTGCATATCTACCACGGCTTTCTATATCAGATACCAATTTAGTGATTTTTACATAATTGGTATTTCCTATTACAGATTTGTATCCAGAAAGAAAATTATTCCATGCAGGAGTCATGATTCTAGCATGTGCACTGTTAAGAATTTCCTTGATTAGTCTTAAATCAACTGCATGATCTTCAGGTTTGATTGTGTTTTGAGACAATCCAAAATCAATTACATAAACACTATTTTTGAAATAAATGAAGTTTGATGTTGTTAGATCTCCATGCATGATACCATTTTTGTGAAGCATTCCAACTAATTTTCCAATTGTTTTAGATAATTGAATTATTTTAGATTCGGGTAAATCATGGACAGGCTTACCAGGAATTTCCTGCATAATTATTGATGTATTTTTTAGATTAACAAAATAGACAAGTGGTGCAGGAATACCAAATGATTTAACTTGAGAAATTATTTGAGATTCCTTGATAGTTCTCTGTTTTCGAATTTTAGAGTCCAGAGATGAATTACGATAATTTTTTGTTTTTCTAATTTTTAGAATTGCAGAAGAATTTTGCCACATAGTTTGATAGATGTCAGCTTCTGCACCTTTTTTGATTAATTTCATTAACGTTATATTCAAATGAATTCAATAAAAATTATTCATGGAAGAAGGAGAAAACAGACTCAAGCAAGAGGACTGTAGCGAAGATGGTTTAGGTTCAGGAATCCTGACATTGACTAACAAAAGATTGGCTTTTGATAAAACCCGAGCGAGAATGATGGATTTTTCAAAACACATGGGAGATACAATTTTAGATATTTCCTTGGATGATGTGACTAAGACATGGAAAGAAGGACTGTTAATGAAAAAAGTTTGTTTTACTGTAAAAACAGATGACGGTGAAAAAACCTACAAGTTTGGAGTGTTTAACACAAAAAGTTGGGTCAAAAGTATTGATGAAGCAATTGCCAATTACAAAAATTAGTAATTCACTTTAACAGTATCTAATCTCCAAGATTGTGTAACAAAAGTATCTTTTAATGAAACACCTTTTTTGATTTGAGATTCCAATAATCCTGTCCAACATATTTGACTACCGCAATCTCCAGCATATTTTAAAGGAACAACATAAAAATTTGCACCATGTCTTTTACAGACATCTTTGAGCATTTCAGACAATCGTTTGTTAGCAGCAACACCACCCACAATCATTAACTCTTTTTTTCTTGTAAAAGACAAAGCCCGCTCTACAGCTTCAGCAATCATTGCAAAGGCAGTTTCTTGAAGAGAGTAACAGGCATCAACTTTACTTTTTTTCGCTACAGATTTTGTTGCAGATAGTAATCCAGAAAATGAAACATCGTTTCCTTTTACAGAATATGGTAAGGTGACATAGTTAGATGATGTCATTGCCAATTCTTCAATATTTTTTCCACAGGGAGAAGCAAAACCGATTGATCTTCCAAATTGATCTAGTAGTTGTCCTAAAGTAATATCCAAAGTTTCACCAAAAACTCTCCATTGTTTATTTAGAAATGCCAAAAGCATTGTATGACCTCCTGATACTAAAAGAACTAAAGGATTTGTTGCTCCAGTCAAAAGTTTTCCTAACTCAATATGACCCAATGCATGATTTACAGGATAAATTGGAATTTTGTAAAAAGATGCCAAGGATCTTGCAACTACAGCTCCAACGCGTAAACAGGGTCCCAAACCAGGACCTGCAGCATAGGATACAATATCTAAGTCATTGATTTTGATTTTTGCCTCTTCAAGACATTCAGAAAGAACTAGAGAGCTATTTTCAATATGATGTCTAGAGGCCTCACGTGGGTGAATTCCTTCACCATCAGCAGGACGATAGATTTTTCTAACATCAGATAAAATTTTTCCTTTCTTTCCTTTTTTTTCTATAACAGCACATGAAAATGTGTGAGCAGTGCTTTCTATTCCTAAACCTAACATTTTATCCCCTACTGAGAGTTGATACAATTTTAATCACGTCACCATTTTTTAGTTTTTGATCACCACTGATTCTCTGTTTTGTTTTGCAATCAATTGCATGCAAAAACCCTTTTGCAATATCAGCATGGATTAATCCTGCCAGATCTTTTGCAGTAGAATCTGCAGGTAGAAGTTTTGTATCAGGAAGAATCACACCGTCTTTGTTAGTAAGTTTAGATTCATCTTCTACTGGGTAAACAACAATAAAATTTAATGATTCAAAAACTGCAGTATTGAGAATTTTTTGAATACCTGTTGAGGGAATTTTTTCAAAAACAGATTTGACTAAATCAAGAGCTTTTTGTTGTGGAGGTGCAATCTCTTTACCTTCTACAATCGAAAACCCATCATCGCCAGAAGAATAATTTACAATTCCAGCCTTTGATGCTTTTCTCAGCAATAATTCAGTTTCAGCACTACAAGGAATTACATTATCATCAATTTTTTTAATTATTTGTAGATCAGGACACAGATCAGCTTTGTTTGCTGCTATAATCATTGGTTTTGTGTTTTTTCTTAATTCTCGTGCAAATGCTACAATATCATCTTCATTCCATTCTTTTGGATCTCTTGAGATAAAACCCAGTTTTTGTAACACATCCTGTATTTGAAAATCCTTAATTCCTAAACCGGTAAATCGTTTTGCGATTCCATCAGTAAGTTTTGCTCTTTTTTGTTGAATTTCTCTAGTAATTTTATCCCATTCACGTTTTAAAATGTCTGCAAACCACAAATCAAATTCATTTTGAACAAATTCTACATCTTCTATTGGATTATGAGTTCCAGGTGGGACAGGCTGTCCTTGAATATCAGTAGTTCCAGCA
>JAJETY010000065.1 GCA_021268355.1 Candidatus Nitrosopumilus sp.
AAGACCAGAGCCATTTAGAAGAGATGGAGGTAACTTTAGGGACAGAGGCGGACGTAGAGAAGACAGAGGCGGACGTAGAGAAGACAGAGGCGGACGTAGAGAAGACAGAGGCGGACGTAGAGAAGACAGAGGCGGACGTAGAGAAGACAGACCAAACTCAAACAAAAAGAGAAAGAAGTTTGGAAGAAGATAACCAATCATTTTTCTGGATAAAATCAGAAGGACAACAAAAATTAGCGACTGAGAATTTTGTCCCAGGTAATCAGGTTTACAAAGAAAAATTAATTCTTAAAAAAGGGATTGAATACAGATTATGGGATCCATTTAGAAGTAAATTAGCTGCGGCGATAATGAATGAATTAGATTATTTTCCGTTTGAAAATAAAACCAAAGTATTGTATCTTGGAGCTTCAACTGGAACAACTGTTAGTCATATTTCAGATATTGTCGGTTCAAGTGGAATTGTGTTTGCAGTGGAACATGCAAGTAGAGTTGCAAGAGATTTTTTAGACAGAGTTGCATCATATAGAAAAAACATAATGCCAATTTTGCAGGACGCACGTAAACCTAAAGAATACTTTTCAGTATTTGGAAAAGTTGATGTTGTCTATGTAGATATTGCACAACCTGATCAAACACAGATCGCAATAGACAATTGTGAGATGTATCTAAAAAAAGACGGATATTTTTTCCTCGTAATTAAAACAAGAAGTATTGATGTAACAAAATCACCAAAGAGAATTGTTGAAGAAGAAACACAAAAACTGCAAACAAGATTTCATGTATTGCAAACAATTGATCTTTTTCCATATGATAAAGATCATGCAATGGTTATTGCAAAATTCAAAGGTTAATCATTAATTATTTTTTGAACTGGCTTCCAACTTTTCCGCACAAATGTAGGTAGACTGTTATTATTTTTGTAGTAACTAGTCACGAATTTGACGGTTTTAGAATCAGATGGATAACCGCTGCCTAAATCATAGTTTTTACGCAGTTTTTCAATGGCTCTATCACGTGTAACTTTTGCCAAAATCGATGCAGCAGATACAATCACGAATCGGCTATCTGCGTGATGATATGATTTAATTTTATGATTGTTAGACAAACGAGATATCTCTTTTCCAAATCTGACCGGATTCACATCGCATGAATCAACATATGATGTGTCAGAATCAAGTTTAGATACAACTTTTGCCATGTATTTTGCCTCTAGTTCATTCAACCCGTGTCGTTTAACACTTGAATCAATTGATCTTGGAGAGATTTTTGCTATATAGTAATCATCAACTAGTTCTACAATTTTTTTGTAGAGGATTTCTCGATTTTTGGGCGAAAGTTTCTTTGAATCTTTAACGCCCAATGAAGAAAGTTTTTTCAAATTTTTTTTCTCAATAGAAATACCAGAAATAACTAAGGGTCCAAGCATCGAACCACGACCTGCATCATCTACACCGCAAATTTTCACAAATTTTGTCGCAAAGCACAAGTATTAAACCGTTATAGACATTCAAAAGTTGATAATTGTTGGAAATTCCAAATGATTCTCTTGAAGAAATTGTTGAGGGGGAAACAAAACTACTAGTTCCCAAGGCATCAATTACACAAAAAGTTCCACCAAAAGAACCAGCATTTTTTAATCCAAAAGCAAAACTGAACAGAGATTTTTCCATTATTGCTTATGCAGCTTTTTTAGAAAGTTTCAAAGGTCCAAAAATTTTTCTAGAAGGATTATCAGGAATTGGGGCCAGAGGATTGCGAGTTGCAAACGAATTACAAATTGATAATTTGATTATAAACGACCTTAATCCAACTGCATTAAAGATGGCAGAATATTCAGCCAATCTCAACGGAATTAAGAAAGTAGAATTTTTTGAGAAAGAAGTATGTAGATTCTTTAGTAATTTTTCAAAAAAAGGAAAAAGAGGTTCTATTGTAGATATTGACCCATTTGGTTCTCCGGCAGCATTTTTTGATTGTGGGATTAGGGCAACCATGCATGGTGGAATACTGTCCACAGCAGCCACAGACTTGCAGGTGCTAAATGGACTCTTTCAAGGCGCATGTAAGAGAAAATACGGAGGAATTCCAATCAGAGCAGAATATGGGAATGAGATGGCAATTAGATTGGTCCTAGGTTGTCTAAGAGTAGTTGCAGCAAGATTGGGTGTGGAAGTCATCCCAATGTTTGTTGAAAGTGATATGCATTACTATAGAACATATGTCAAAGTTCTAAACAGACCAGATCAGCAAGAAAATATTGGATACATTTTACATTGTAAAAATTGTGGGCAACGACAAATGGCATTAGAGCCAAGACAGGAATGTGAATTATGTAATTCAAAAATTGAGGTTGCAGGTCCTCTATGGATTGGAAAAATTTTTGATAAAAAATTTATTGAAAACATGTTAAATCAAGTTCCAAAGTTACAAGTGAATAAAGTGTGTGAAAAAACATTAAACAAATGTCTTCTAGAATCAGAAATGCCAGGAACATTCTACACATTAGACGAAATTGCAAAAAAAATGAAATCTTCTCCTCCAAAATTAGAAGATATTGTAGAGAATTTGCAAAAAAACAATTTTGTTGCCAGTGTAACATCTTTTAATCCAACAGGATTCCGAACTAATGCAAATATCAAAGAAATAGTAGAAGTTTTTCAGTCTATCCAATAAAACCTAAACATACATAGTATAATTCACTACTTTGTTTTCTACTAGCTTTAGGCTTTGTGAGATTGATTCTTGCAAATTTTTTCTTGATATAATCTCTAAATTCCATTGAATATTCACCATCAAAGACTTTGAATATAGCATTGCCTTTGTGTGCCAACACTTTATCCATGATTTTTGTACAGTCATAATTCAAAGAAATTTGTTTGGCATGATCAACAGACCAATTTCCGCTAACTTTTGGTGAGAGATCACAAATTACCGCATTTACTTTACGCTCAAAATAAGACATTACCTCATCGACAACATTTTCATCTTCAATATCACCTCTCAAAATATGAGCCCCTGGAATTTCTTCTACATATGACAAATCAATTCCCATTACCTTTCCTTGATTTCCTACAAGTTTTACTGCCATCTGAGTCCAACCACCAGGTGCACAACCAAGATCTAAAACGTAAAAACCTGGACCCATGATTCGATAAGATTGGTTTAGTTCTTTGAGTTTGTATGCAGCCCTACTTCGAAAACCTTGTTCGTGTGCTAATTTTCGATATGGATCTTTACGTGCATCTAGTAGCTTCATTTGGACTTCGTGGGTTTTTTGATCTCAGCAATTACCCAATCTTCTATGAATTGACAATTTCTTGGACTAATTTCACCTTCTAGGGAACATTTCTGTTCAACAGGGCAAACTAAGCATGGTGCATTTTCAATAGATTGCGTACTAATTGGAGTCTTCTTTAAAATTAATTTGTAAGTCCAACGATTCTTTTCAAGAATTTTTTCTCTAGTAATTGTACCCATTCTTTCAAGTTTAAGTGATAAACGAGAACCATCACGACTAGAAAGTTTAAGTTTTTTCCATAATTCACTTTGGAACATTCCTTCAGATTCACGTTCAGCTAAAACATCACAAACTTTGTTAGTGAGTCTTTCCATGTCAACTTTTTCAATTTGGAAATTTTCAATTTCTTCATCAGATAATTGTTCTTCTAATTCTTCTTCAAGTGTTTTTTCAGCCTCTTTTTTTGCCTCTTCAATTTCTTTTTTAGTTAATTTTTTCTCTTTGGCAGGTTTTTCTTCTGCTTTCTTTGTGGTTTTCTTTGCAGGTTTTTCTTCTGCTTTCTTTGTGGTTTTCTTTGCAGGTTTTTCTTCTGCTTTCTTTGTGGTTTTCTTTTCAGGTTTTTCTTCTGCTTTCTTTTTGG
>JAJETY010000058.1 GCA_021268355.1 Candidatus Nitrosopumilus sp.
AAAAGGATTACAGTTTGGAATAGAGTTGGAACAAATTCAACAAGAAGTAAAAGATTTACAAATCAAATTTTATTCAGAGAAAACAAAATGGGAAGAAGGAGAAATCACTAAGGAAGAATTATTGAGATTCTATGATGATCATCTGAATGAATTTAATGGCATAATTTCAAAATACGATAATCTGGATTCTCCAGAATTATTTGAGAGTTCCGTAGAATTACTAAAGCTTTCATCAGAAACCCAACTATCAAGTGATTCTGAATACATCAAATGGATTGAAACTGGAGATGAATCATCTAAAGTGAGATCTGATTCACAATTTCAAGAATCTGTAGAATATGAACTGCAAGGTCTGGTGGAATTCTATTCGGCAAAAACGGGTATCAAAAACTATGATGAGGATGCAAAGTTTGAAGCTCCGCAATCAGGATTGACTCAAAAAGTAATTCAAGTTGCCGAGAACATGGCAGGCAAATGTGACAAAGAATTCAAAAATGAATTGGGTGAATTTGATTCCGATGAAACAGAAGTAGAGTGGTTTAATTGCATAAATGAGGCTAAGAAATGGAAAATAGAGCATCTCCCATAATTCCCAAAACTCACAAAAACTACTTTAAACAAAAACGCAACTCGAAAATATGGAAAAGTTCCTATTAATTGCAATAATTTTTTCAAGCGTCATGCCATTGGCATTTGCTGAAGTGTATATACAAAATGATCAAAAATTTGTTGGTGATGATGGATCTGTTCACATTGTAGGAGAAATTGTCAATAATCTGAAGGTACCTCTAAATCAGATTTACATCCAATTTGATTTGTTTGATGAAAATCATAATCTAATTCAAACAAAAGAAACAAACTCTTTTGTCAATACCATAATGCCTGGAATGAAAGGACCTTTTGATCTTATATTGACAAATAATGAAGCAAAAAATACTAATTCATACACAATGAAGTTAAACTATCAAACCAGTCTGCCAAAAGGCCAAGTCATAGACATTACAGAATCATCACTAACTAGAGACAACTACAATAATTTGATGATTATGGGAACTTTGACAAATAATGGACAAACTACGGCAAATATGATTTCGGTAATTGCTACACTTTATGATGTACAGGGAAATGTAGCTGGTGTAACCAGAGTCAATCCTGAACCTGATTACCTTGGTTCGGAGGACAGTGCTTTCTTTTTGTTGTCTTTACCTGACAAAATGCAGACTGAAAAAATTGATGACTATACTTTAATTGCGGAATCTGAAGAATTTGCAACAGTACCTGAATTTCCTCTTGGCACTCTGATATTGCTAATCCTTACATTATCATCCTACATTGGCATTACGAGATATTCTGGAAGAATCATGACAAATTTATTCTCTGTAACTAATCTAAGGTAGAAGTATTATCTAATGACAGTTAAATAAACAGGAGTTAAAGAAAATCATGGCAATCTCTAAAGAAAACAAGGATTTCATAGATAGTTTAATTGATTATTACATCAGTGAATCTGAATCGTACACTCAGATTGCAGAAAATTTTGTTCCAGAGGTTGAATCTGTACCCGATACCACATTTGGAATCATTACAGGATGTGTATATTCGGGATTTTTACAAGCATATCAAAATCAACAACAAACTCCAAGTTTAGAAGATATGAAAGAATTCAACCAAATGATAAAAAACCGTGCCCCGTTGATTAAAAAAGCCATACTAGAGCCTAACCAAACTCCAACAAATGAAGAAGATGATAATTCCAAATCCGTTACAAATGCAGATGAAATCTAGATAACTACCCTATCAAAAAGATCAATACAGTTTAATTCTAAAAATATCCTCAGAACAAATATGAAAATAGATGGCAGTAAAGTAATTTTCTGGTTAGGGACTGCTTCAGCAATTGTAACTGCTGTAGTTGTAATGTATTTTGCAATTCGTTAAAGATAAATCATAAAGAAATATTGGGATTATATTGTCAGCAATGAATGAATTTAAAATCACACAGATAGTGGATAATGGTCAAGTTGTACAACTGACATTAATTGAGAATGTCTCTACTGAACCAATTTCACAAAAACAAATGATTATTGACAATGTTTCAAAAAAACTAGATCAAGAAACAAAAGAGCAGGTAATGCCATTATTGGAAGCAATTTTGCAAGCACAACCAACTGTCAACATCAAATCATATCAGCAAACTCAAATAACAATTGCTATGCCAAAGTCAAGATATGATAGCATGGGAAGACCACAAGTGGGTAGCACGATTGAAATTAATTTAAAGAAAATCTAAAGTTGAGAATTTATTTCATCAATTGTGTGCAATGGGAGTGAACAAGTAAAATTTTTACAAACAAACGCGGATGTTTTGTCTTCAAAAGATTTTCCCTCAAAGAAAGGATATCCTGACAATGAAGTCAGTTGTTGAGAGTTTTGAATTGTAACTATGATTGAATTTGGCATGTATTCTGATAGAACTGATTTACAAAGTTGAGAATTTTCAGTATTGATAATTGTGATTTCTACTGGTTTTTCCAAGTAAATTGTGATTGTATTTAACAAATAACCAAATCCAAATGGATTTTCAGCAGCCATTTGTGCCTGTGATTCCATAATTTTTGTTGTAATTTCCAAGAATTGCTGTTCTTGCGAAAAATGATACAGTCTCAACATAACAAATGCTGATACAGAATTTCCGGATGGTAATGACAAATCATAGTTGCTTTTTGGTCTAATGATCAACTTTTCATGATTGTCTGAAGTCATGAAGAAACTGGTATTTTCTGAATCCCAAAAATGTTCCACTAAATGATGTCCCAGTTTTAGAGCTAATTTTAGATATTTTTCATCAGGTTCTATCTCAAATACGTCCAACAGAGAATTTACAAAATAAGAATAGTCTTCTAGATATCCGTCAATCTTTGCAGTTTTATTTTTGTATGTTCTTAACAATTTGTCCCCCTCAAGAAGATTGTTTTCAATAAATGAGATGCAATTTTTTGCAGCATCAAGATATCTTGAATCATTTGTAACTCGATAACCTTTGGCAAACGCTGTAATCATTAACGCATTCCATGAAACAAGAATTTTGTCATCCAATCCTGGTGATATTCTCTTTGAGCGAACATCAAGCAGTTTCTTGGAAGATGCTTGAAGAATTTCTCTGACCTTTTCTTCTGTAATTCCAAAATTAAACGCGACTGTTGAAATATTCACATTATTGCACAAGATATTATTTCCTTCCCAATTTCCACCATCCGTTACATCATAAAACAAACAAAAGATGTCTGCATCTTCTCCAAGAATTTCTCTAATCTCACTTTTCTTCCAAACATAGAATTTTCCTTCTACACCTTCAGAGTCTGCATCATATGCTGAGTAAAATCCACCCTCCGGTGAAGTCATTTCACGCAATACAAAGTCCAGAGTTTTTTTCAAAACATCAAGATAGTATGGATCTTTAGTAATTTGATATGCTTCAGCATAGTTAACTGGAATCAAGGCATTATCATAAAGCATCTTTTCAAAATGAGGAACAAGCCATTTTGCGTCAGTAGAATATCTGTGAAATCCACCTCCGATTTGATCAAAAATCCCGCCATTTGCCATTTTTTTGAGAGTTTTGAGCCCAAATTCTGTGAATTTTGAAAGACCCGAAAGTTTTGCATAACGAAATAGAAATGATACATTTGCAGCATTTGGGAATTTTGGAGCAGAACCAAATCCACCATACGTGGAATCGCCTAATTGGAAGAGATTCATTGCAGCCTCATCTAGAATTACTCGTTCCAACTTTGAAGGAATTGAAACTTTTTCTGTTTTATTTAGTGCGTGAAGAAAATTGTCTGCGGATTTTTCAATATCTTTTGGTTTTTCTTTCCAAGCTTGAGAGAGTTGTCTGCAGATACTTCCAAATCCCGGACGGCCATACGAGTCCAATATTGGAAAATATGTTCCAACGTAGAATGGTTTTTGATCAGGAGTTAGGAAGATGCTCAGAGGCCAACCACCTTGACCGGTTGCTATCTGGCAAACTTTTTGATAAATATCATCAATATCTGGTCGTTCCTCTCTATCCACTTTGATGTTTACAAAATTCTCATTCATGAATTTTGCAAGCTCTTCATTTTCAAATGATTCGTGTGCCATTACGTGACACCAATGACAAGAACTATACCCGATACTGAGAAAGATTGGCTTGTTTTCATCTTTTGCTTTTTTTAACGCATCATCATTCCACCCATACCAATCAACTGGATTATGTGCATGTTGAAGAAGATACGGACTGGTTTCATGAATCAGATTATTTTCTGCCACAGTTTTTCAGATTTGTTTTGATATTTGTATCTAATTGGCTTAGCCCCAAATACCTCTCCCTTCAGTAATCTCGTAAATTCTTACATTGATTTTTCCTAGTAGTTTGACTTTGGATCTGTGTGCCTTTTTGTCATGACTGTAATCCTTTTTTTCAACCAATTCTTGCAATCTCTTTAGCTGTTCTAAAGTAAGATTTTTGAATTCATTTTTAGAACTTGATATGAGACTCAACAATTCCACCCTTTCTCTGTCTTCATCAGTTATTTCAGGCACAAAATTAGATGGTTTGCGTCCTTTATTTTTCTAGTGGCCAATGTGCGGATCTTAAAATTATTTGAAAAATGTTCAGAGTCATGGACAAGATGCGCGCAATGGTTCTTGAAAAATGTGCTGCAATTGAGACAAATCCATTAAAACTAACTCAAATAGATAAACATGAAATCAAACGACCAAATGAGATTTTACTAAAAATTGAAGCATGTGGTGTTTGTCATTCCCAATTACATGGCATTGAAGGAGAT
>JAJETY010000017.1 GCA_021268355.1 Candidatus Nitrosopumilus sp.
AGCCAAATACGAAAAATACACTATGCTACTGCTATGGGCTCAGTGGGCTTGGTTGCATTGCACATACTTGTGAGGTTTTCAACAGGAAACTTTGCAGAATCACTAACATATGAAAATGTAATTGCGAATTATCAAAATCTTACCTATGCCGTTCTACTTGAATTAATGCTAATTTTAATTTCAATTCATGGCTTTAATGGATTAAGGGGAATACTACTTGATTACAAAAGCGGTTTAAGATATGATAAATTAGTTAATTGGGGATGTTTTCTTTCTGCAATGGGATTGATTGCATTTGGAACCACCGTGATAATTTTAGCCAATCAAATAGAAATCTAATCTTGATATCGTACTCAGAATGATTGAATTATTCAACACCTATGCTTCTCATTGCAGCACAAGCTTTTCCACCTTTACTCCAACACTTACAAGAACATGATACTGCCTTTCCACTTTCTATTTCCTTGACTACTTTATGGAAAACCCCTTCTCTAACTTTGGATTCTATACTTATGGTTACATATTTGTCAGAATCTTGAAAGTTTTCTGCCATGATTACTTGTAGTTGAGGCTATTTTTAATGATATGGGAACAACCGATGAGTTAATCAATGGAATTATTCTAAAAATTTCAGATGAAATCAATCTTCATAGCTGGAACTGACACCGATGTTGGAAAAACCTACATCACTGCAGGTCTGGCAGTTGCATTGCGAAAGATGAACGTAGATGTTGGAGTAATGAAGCCTTTTGCAGCAGGAACTGCTCAGAAGAAAGGATACAAATCTGAAGACGTTGAAATTTTAGCAAAAGCTGCACAGACATCTGATCCTGAAAGTTTGATAAACCCTCAATTCTTTCCAATTCCTGCATCACCATACACTGCATGGAAGAATCTAAAGATAAAACCCAAAGTTTCTGCCATACTATCTAGTTTTAAAAAATTATCAAAACTACATGAAATGCTTCTTGTTGAAGGAATGGGTGGAATGATGACTCCAATTCTCAAGAACTATTACATTACAAATTTGGTTAAAGAGATGAATATTCCTACGATAATTGTAACAAGAAGTAAGGTTGGAACTGTTAATCATACAATTATGACAATTTTAATGTGTCAAAAATACAAAATCCCAATCAAAGGAATAATCATTAATGATTTTGATGATGATGGCTATCCTGTCAAAAACCTAAAACGAGATTTGGAAAGTCTTACTGGTGTTAAGGTTCTAGGTTCTATTCCATTTATCAAAGACATGAGTGATGCTTCTTTGAATCGAATCTTCAAAAAGAATATTGATGTGAAATCTTTGTTCAAATAATTCTATAACTTTAAAATTAACATTAACGTTCCTTATTCTGATCTTTGGGAATCTAATAAATCCGATATGATGTTTTCTAATTTTTCAGCATTATTGTAAATTTCATCAAGTGCTAATCTTTGTTCTTCAGATAATTTGTCTATTGCCCCCTCTTTAAGGAATTTGGTTTTAAATTTTATTGGGTATAATGGTGATTTTATTTTATTAGATATCTTGGAAATAAATTCATTTTTTAATCTGCTATTATTTTTTAGAATTTCAACTTTTTCTTCTAAAAGAGAATTATATGCCAATTGAATTTCATCTATTTGTCTATTTTCTGCTTCATTAAAAATTACAACCATTCTTCCAAATGATCTCCCAGAACTATCAAGAAGATTTGAAACATCTAATCTTACAGGAATTTTATGATTTTCTGTTCTTAAATTTAGATGGATATCTCTACAAACTCCTTTTGAATCTAATTCAAATTTACATTTATCTATAGTTTCATAACTTTCTTCTGAAACAAAATCTAAAAATGATCTTCCTTTCAATTCTCCCTTTTCATTTTTTAGTATATTTTTGAATATATCGTTATAGTATTCTATATTCGAATCATTGTCTACCACTACAATTCCGTGTGGCGATAATGTAAACAGATTTCTAAATCGTTCTTCAGATTCAAGTAATAACTTTTGTGTTTTTTTCAAAAAATAATTTGATTGACCTAGTTCTTGATTTTCTTTTTTTAATTTCTGGACTTCGGCTTCTAATTCGTTTATTTCTATTTCAAATTTTTCCTGATTATTCAAAACCATAATGATTGTCATCTTTTTAATTATTAACCTTTGACTCTTCTATGAATGACTTATAGGAATATTCTTTGTTTTAATTAAAATCGATTTTTTTTGAATTTTGATTAGTCCTCTGGACTCTAATTCATTTATCTTCCTATACAAGGTTGTTTTGGGCGCAAATGGAATTAGTTTTTTTAATTCCAAGGCACTTAATTTTTGCTTGTTCAAAGTAATCAAAATTTGTCTGGTTAACTTTTCTCCCATCATTTCAAGAACCTCTCCCATCTTTTCTGGGTCATCCAAGTGAATCCACCCCGCATCTTTTGGGCTAGGTGATTTTTTGACAATTTCCTGAATTGCTTGCATCAATTCAACTTCTTGCAATACTTCCTTTCTTATGCTTTCAATGGAATTTTCATCATTCATTTAACTATACTTTGGGTATTGTAAAGAAAAATGTTGCCCCTTTCCCTTCCTCGCTTTCAAGCCAAATCTTTCCATACATTTCTGATTGTGACATTGATGCAATAGAAGCATTGTATGATGGTGGAAATACAAGCGAAGTAGTTTGTGAGAGCTAGGAATAGTACTCTTTGAATCCCTTGTCTGTAGAATAAAGTTCAACTTTTGGTCCAAACATTCCTTGTTTTTGAATTACTTTGATAAGATCACGTTTTTCCAAATCTTGCAAAATTGAATCAAGTTCTTTTGAATCCATTTTGAGAGTTCTTTGAATTTTATCAAATGTATTTGCGCCTTGATGCATGATTCCTAAAACCTGCATATCTTTTGTTTGTGGTTTTACTGATTCTTGTTTAGCACTCCATTGTGTGTTTTGTGATTCTTGAAATGGTTCTGGTCTGGTGTATCCATCAACACTTGGACGTCTTTTTGCAAGAATTCTTGGAATGATTCTTGCCAATGGTATTGCTAGGAAAATTATCAGATAAATCCAAGCAAAGTTTGGTTCTACCATGAAATCATTAGTTTTTCTTGGGATAAATTTGTTCATTATGGGAAAAATAGTACCTAAACAAGTGGTTTAACAGATGGTATAATAGTGCCAAATGCATACTCAAATAGTTGTCAAAGTACCAGTCACCAAAAATGAATGTAAACATGAATGCAGCACGAGGTGTTGCAATTGGAATTATCATCTTAATTATTATCGGTGTAGTTGCATTTGCATCTGTAAAGATTGTGGATGCAGGTTATCGTGGTGTATTACTACATTGGAATGCAGTCGATCTTACTCAACCTCCACTAGATGAAGGTCTACATTTTGTGGTTCCATTCCAAGATGATATTGTACAACTTGAAGTTCGTACATTGAAATATGATGCAGAAACTAGAAGTGCTTCAAAAGATCTTCAAACAGTAGAAACCACAGTTACTGTAAACTATAACCCAGATAAAGAACGAATTCACATATTATACAAAGAGATTGGTCTCGATTATGAAAATAGAGTTATTCAACCAGCAATAGAGGAGACAGTCAAACAAGTAACTGCAAATTACAATGCAGAGGAATTAATCACTAAAAGACCACTGGTAAAATCAGATATTGAAAATGCAATTAGAGAACGATTGAATCAATTCAATATCGTAACACAAGTAATTTCAATTACAGATTTTGAGTTTTCACCATTATTTGCTCAAGCAATTGAATCAAAAGTAGAGGCAGAACAAAAAGCAAAGAAAGCAGAAAATGATCTAATTAGAATAGAGGTAGAGGCAAGACAATTAGAGGCTCAAGCTGAAGGTACTGCTGCAGCAAATATTGCAGAGGCAAGAGGTGAAGCAGAAGCAATTGCAATTATTAACAAAGCCCTAGCAGAAAATCCAAATTATTTTGAATGGTTAAAGATTCAAGCATGGGATGGTAAACTACCACTAGTTGTAGGCGAAGGCGGAACTCCATTTATACAGATTCCAGTTAGTCCTTAGAACTGTCGTGTTTAGAATCTCTAATTGCATCATACATTGTTAGAAATTCATCTGGACCATTCTGTCTATAGCTCTTCTCTAGATTCTGAATCTCTTTGTGGGACATACTTTCCCCCTTGTTTTGATAATACTCTTTGATTATTTGAAAAGGGGTCTTCCTGATGTTGTATTTTTGTAATGCATTGTTTACTGCCCTTTTGCACATCAAATCATAGATGAAATACTTGTAGACTAGATATCCTGATAGTCCTACAATTGCAACAATAACTATTGGAAAGATAATGAGTGATGCCATGTATAATGTTCGTTTTTTTTGATATTTATTCCCTTTTTGACTTATATGCGTAAAATTTTGAACTTGTTTGCACCGTTGACATTGCTAAACTGTGCAATTTCAAAGATAATTTTAGAAAATGATGAATCTTCTTTTGATAGAACAAATGTTCTCTTGCCTATCTCCATATTCTCAGATAAAACAACCCAGATGTTCTCTTTGACTGGTTGAATTTTCTCTAATTGGGAGATTTTTTGCTCTATGATTTGTTTATCTGATGACTTTGGAATACAAATGATCAAGCTCATCTTAGAGTCTTTTTCTAATGTTTTGACATCTGGAACAACAACGTCTAATTCTATTCCTCGAAATTCTACTTTTCTCTGACTGTTCAGTAGTGCATTAGTCAGTAAATAATGAAGAATACCTGTAGCCAATACTCCCACCGCAATATCTTTTTGATCCATTGTAACAATTTTATCATAACAATTACAAGTTATCTCACCAATAACTAAATCAAATTTTTTCTGAGAAATCAATTCAGGTATTGTTTGAGAATTTTTGATATAATCAAATAGATAATCTTTGATTGGGTTTGCTTCTTCATCCATTCTTATCTCAATCCGTAATGTGCCTTATATGAATAATTCATGTCTGGTATTCCATACGCTTAAACTCTCTAACTAGTATGTCTATCATGGGAAAATCCTTAATGGATTATAATATTGAACGGTCTTCTTCCACAGATATCAAAAATATCAAATGGACCCAAAAAAATACTACAGACCATCAAAATCCAAAAAAGAAAAAGAAAAAACAAACTTCTTCAACAAATATCATTTCTTCCAAAAATACAAAAACTCGTACAAAAACTCCGAAAACATTCAAAATTGAAGATAAAATAAATATCTCAGAAAAGAAAAAAACTCTAAAGAAAGCTCAAAGTTCTTCATTAGATAACTGCAAAATAGAACAGGGATACAAGCGTAAATCTAGATGATTTTATTCATTATAGATATAGCGTCTTTCGCCTCTAGATTCCCTTTCTGTGTTTACATTGACTAGTGTAAACTCTTTTTTGGATTTTAACATTGATTCTTCAGGAGACAATTTATTTTCATGCAGTTCTTCATATTCTTCCCATGTTAGTCTTCGTCTTTCACCAATCTCAGCTTCCAGATTCATGTTCTTTACAATCTCCTCGAATTCTGGTTGAATTACACCACTAAACACCATTGCACTGCTACCACTACCATATGATCCAAATCCAACTCTTTTTCCTTCTAACTCAATACCTTTTTGATATTCAAATTCTAAACTACTTCTGAATCCCAAATACAAAGATGCTGTATACAAATTACCAATCATGCTAGATGCAATTAATGAACTTGAAAGTTTTGATTCGTAGACTTCTTGATACTCTGGAGTCTTTGTAAATAATTTTGTAAATTCATGATCTTTTGCCATAAACTCTTCATCTCCAAGTACCGATTCAATTGTTCCACGAGGATCTTTTGGAATTGGTTCTTCCATTCCAATTTGTTGTAGAATCTTTTTCCATCTTGGTAGTTGACGCCACTCATGTCTTACCAAATAAGCTAATGCTTTCTTACCCATGTTGCTATATGGTAAGTGCATGTTAATGTAATCCATGTGGTCTAGAATTGTCTCTCCTGGTTCTATTTTGATGAGTCCTGTTGAGATTACTTTTTTCTTGTATGCTTCAAGTGCTTTTCTTACTTGAATCATATACAACATATTGGAATATTGCCCATGAACAATAGGGGTTTCCTTTCCAAATGGTCTGTAAAAGTCGTATTCATCTTTAATTGAAGTGGAAGTTACTTTGGGGTCAAATGCCAACAATCTAGGATTGTCATTAAGAAGCATGACCACTGCACCTGCGCCTTGAGTCATTTCACCACTGGAACCCATATCGTATTTTGCAATATCTGATACTACCACAAGTGCGTGCTTTCCTTCTGCCTCTCCGGCTCTAATCCAATTAGTGTTATCATATAATGCATAAGAACCACTAACACATGCAAATTTTGTCTCAACCCCTCCACAGTGCTCAAATGCACCTTGACCGTAAACCTGTTCCAACATACCAATAACAAAAGAGTTCATTGCCTTTGATTCATCAAATGATGATTCGGTTGAAACGTATAATCGACCAATATCATCTGGAGATAACTTGTTTTTCTGCATAATTTTCAAACAAGCATTTGCAGCTAATATTGCTGGATCTTGATTGGCATCTACAATTGCCATTTGTGAAACACCTAGACCTTTTTGCAATTTTACTGGGTCTAGTCCTCTGGCCTCTGCAAAATCTGCTGCGTCTATGTATAATCTTGGTATGTAGATTGCAATGTCATCTATTCCAGCTGCCATAAGCTGCCTTTCGATAATTCCTTAATAAGGTTAGCGGGTAAATTCTAGATAACTAGGAAGGAAATTTTGATACTTTTTGGAAATTTTTATTCGTGATTTGATCGCTAACTTGTTTTTTCTAACTCTACATCAAAGATATTTTCAAAAGTCGAGTATGGCTGGGCTCCAAATAATTTTGTAACTTTACCATCAGGTCCTATAACAAAAAATGCTGGAGTTCCTGTGAGTTCTAATGATCTTGCATCATCGTTGCTTGAAACAATTGTCTGTGAATGTTTCCCATTAATCATACATTCAGACCATTTATCAACATCTAACCCAATCTCTTGAGCGAATTTTAACAGGTTCTCGGATGATGCCCAACCATTATTTTCTCCTGTCCAATTACTATACAAAATATCATGATACTCCCAAAATAATCCTTGGTCATTTGCACAATGTGCTCCGTGTGATGCATTAACAGAATCAGGACCTATGATGTTGAAATCTTTAAAGATCATTCTAACTTTTCCTGTCTCTACATAGTTTTTCAGGATGTCTCCCTCAGTTGAATGGAAAAAGACATTACAAAAATGACACTGATAATCTCCAAATTCAACTAGTGTTACTGGTGCATTGGAATCGCCCAGTATGGGGGAACCATTTTCCAAAAATGTGTTTAGAGTTACTTTTGCAGGCCCCTCAGGTTGAATTGTTGGTGTTGGCTGCATGACTAATTCAGTTTCATTACTCATTTCATCAAAACCTAGAAAGACAATTACTAAAACAACTGCAGAAATTCCAGCACCTATTGCTAAAGATGGAGCATGTATCAACAATATTAGAATTTTTTTAGCTCATTTAGTCTTTATGTTAAGGAGACCTATCATTATCAGGTATCGCACCTAAGGTAAATATTTCAAAAATCTTTGAAGATTTTGATTGTTCATTTTCAGCTATTATTGTAACCGTCATAGTTTCCCGTGGATATCTTTCTGGAATAGAAAATTCCATTTCAAAATATCCTTTCTTATCAGTAATTCCTGTAGTTGAATAGAATTCTTGATTATTTCCGTCAAAAACAATTACTTTGATATTTGCATTTTGAACAAAACCATAGTTTAGATTAAAATCTCTCAATTTATTTTCTTGAGGATCATATAATTTAATTTCAATTGAAGCAGTTTGTTTTGAATAAACTCTTTGTGTATATTGAACTAATATCTGCAAATTATCTTCTTTTTCCTCTGTTATGTCTTCGTTTTCATTTTCTTCAAAAGACAATTTCAGAAATTTTCCTTCAACAAAGACTATTCCATGAGTATCTATTTTATCTTCTGAACTTTTTGAATATGTAATGTATGGGAATCCTTCAACTGTTTGTCCTGAAATTCTAACTATTTTTCCATTTGAAAATTCTCTAGTGTTTACATCATTGCTTATTTGAAATTGATTTTCATCTGTGTATAGAATTCCTGTTTCTAAGAACACGATATTGCTAAGTATGTCTATTTCTCCAAAGGCTTGTGATCCAAAAAGTAATGCCGAACTTAAAAAAATATTGCAAAAATTGATACTTTCACACAAGATTTTTACTAAATCCAATTAAGAATTTTTCCCAAACTATCCTATGTGGGATTTATTATTGGATTATTTTCCCTTACCCTTTCCTGTGCTTTTTCCTTTACTATCATTTGCGTTCTCATTTCTCTTATCAGAGTTGTCAGAACCCAAATCAGCATTACTTGATTTGTTTTCTCTTGATTCTTTTCTTTGTTTCTCTTTTTCTTTCTCTAACTGCTCTTCATCTTCCTCTGCTACTTCAATGACCATCTTTAATGATGAGACTACCTCTTCATCCAAGATTGATTCAATTGTCTTTACTTCGAATTCTTCATAGACTTGTTCTATTTCATTTAATGACTCAATTATTTCATTATCGATGACACTGTTTAGAATTCCTCCAAATCCAATCTCGAATTGATTAAATTGAATTGGAATTTTGGAACCCACTTTTGGTCCTTGAGATAACTCAAATGTCTCACTTCCTTCCTGTTTTGATTTTCTGTCTTGAATTTTTTGAATTTTATCTTTTACAGCATAAAGTTTTTCTTTAATTTTTTCATCGTTTACCTGTGGGATAATTCTGTCAATTGCAGGAATTGCAATATCTAATTGCTTTGATGCTATTATCTCCTTCATTACTACTTTGTGATGAATTTTCTCAACAATTCCACCGTTGGCTTCACTTGCTAACTTAATACCAATTTTGTTGACTAGTTTTTGGTATTTTTCTTTAGATTCTGTCTTTTTTAATTCTGTACTGATTCTTTCAGTTACTTCTTTTTTGGAGTTCTCTTTTGCTTCTTGTGTTTCAAATGTTAATTTGCTTTTGATGATTTCTGAGACAAGTTTTTTCTCAGATGCAGACAATCCATTCTCTTTTGAATATTCTTTAACATCTTTTTCATACTTTTCAAATGCACTTTGATAATTGTCTTTTAGATATTCGTAAAATTTTTCATATCTTTCATCTTCTCCACCATTCATTTCATTAATCTCTAATAGACCATTTTTGATTTGTTTCATCTGAAATGCTGATTTTGCTATGCTCATTTGGTCTAGTTCCGAATCACTGTTTTGCAATTTCGTTAATTTTTCATTAATTTCCATCATTTTGAACAACATTTCGTCTGCGTATGCCTCTTGTTCGTCCATAATACTTACTGCCATGATGGAACCGATTATTGCCAATATTGCAATTGATTGGTATGTTTTCATTTTACAATACTATTACGTGATTATTACAGATATTCAGAATGGCATTTTTCCTATGAGGGTAATTCCTAATAGGATCTTTTTTCTAAAAAAATGTGATTTTCTGGTACCAAAATTGTACTAATTTTTTATCCATTTTGGATCATAGAATTTTTTAAAAAATTCCAAAAAGGAATATGCGATTTGTCCTAAGTTTTAGCTTTTTTTCTTATATTTGAAAAACAATTTCCTATAACTTTCATCAATAACTACAAAAACGGGCTGCTTTTTGGTAAAATATGAAAAAAGTATTTGTTAATGGGTATGGTTCTATTGGAAGTAGAATTACCTCATTTCTCAAAGACGATAATGAAATTTCTGTAATTGGTGTTGGAAAATATTCTCCTGATAATGATGTTAATGTTGCAATTTCTAGGGGATTGGATGTTTATGTCCCTGAACAGAAACTAGACGAATTCAAAGATTTCAAAATATCTGGTTCTATAGAATCTGCATTAGGTGACTGTGATTTAGTAATTGATGCATCCCCTGGAGGACATGGTTTTAAAAATAAAATGAATTTGTATGAACCAAGAAATATTCCTGCAATTTATCAGGGCGGAGAATCTACCATTGGTGAGAATTCTGTATCTGATCTCCTTTTTAACTCGAGAGCAAACTATGATCTGGCAATTGGAAAAAATCATGTGATGCAAGGAAGTTGTAATGTAACTGGTATGGGAAGAATATTGGAGCCATTACGAGATAAGTTTGGAGATGATCTTTTACGCTTTGATGTTACATTAGTTAGAAGATGGGCAGATATTGAACAAACTGACAAAAAAGTTAGCGATACAATTGAGATGACAGAAAAACCTCATCATGGAGATGATGTAAAATTATACTTTGGAAAAGATGCTCCATTATATGTGCGTGCAATCAAAGTTCCTACAAGACAAATGCATTTGCACATAATGGATGTGAGATTCAAAGGCTCTGCTCCAAAACCTTCTGAAATTCACGAACTTTACACAAATGAATTTGGTGTTGCTACATTGTGGACTGCCAAAGGAACTAAAGATGTGAGGGATTATGCGCTTACTATGGGATTTAACTTTACTGATACTAACATGATTCACATTCATGCCAATATGACTACATCTATTGGCGATACTGTGCAAATGATGTATTCTGATGATCAAACTGGAATAGTCATTCCTGAAAATCATATGTTGATGCAAGCAATGCTATTCAAAAAATCATACACTGAAGCTTTTGCACATACTGAATCAATATTTCACATGGTAGAAAAGAAACAAAAATTACAAGAGCATTTTGCTAAAAACAACTAATCTTTAATTCTCTCAATTCTTACTTCTTTAGGCATATTCTTACCTACTTTCTCTACTACTATTCTCAAAGAATCTACCTCTATTTTGTCTCCTGATTGAGGTATATCTTGCAATCTTTCATGTAATAATCCATTCAAAGTTCCATAATCATCGCCCTCTGGAATTGAGGATTTGAAAATTTTGTTTATTTTTTCAATCTGAATATCTCCATTTGCAATAATCGTATCTTTGTCAACTGTTTTGTAATCTGCTGTCTTTATTGCATCAGTTTCATCTTCAATGTCTCCAATAATCTCTTCAATCAGATCTTCCAGGGTTACTAATCCTTCTACTCCCCCATGTTCGTCAATCACAAATGCCATGTGTGTTTTTCTACCTTTCATTTCTTTGAGTAGAGAACTAACCATCTTTTCTTGTGATGCAAAAACTGGTTTTCTTGCTAACTGCTCTAACGTTACCATCTCTTTTTCTTTTTCTAATTGATGAAGAATGTCTCTTACATGTACGAAACCTATAATGTCATCTTGGGTTTCTCCAAAAATTGGAATTCTTGAATGTGTACTTTGATTAATTGCAGGCAGTGCCTCAAACAATAACATTTTTGCAGGCAACATGAACATTTTTGTTCTAGGTGTCATCACTGTTCGAATTACTGTGTCGTCGAACTCTAATGCGCTGTGAACTAATTCACTTTCATCTTTTTCTAATGCTTTATCTGCAAAACCTTGCTCAACAATTCCTTTAATATCATCTTCAGTAATTGGTGGAGCGTGATAACTGCTACCAGTAATTTTTACCATGCCTCTAGTAATTATCTCAAATAATTTCACAACTGGCCAAAATGCATAACTAAATGCTAACAAAACAGGAGCAAAACGTAAAGCAATCTTTGTTGCATTAGCATTACAATATGTTTTAGGCGTGATTTCTCCAAAAACTAAAATCAAAAATGTCATTATTCCAACAGCGATTGCAAGCCCATCATCTCCGAAAAGCCTCATTGCAACACTAGTAGCTAATGCAGATGATCCTACATTCACCATGTTATTTCCTAGATTTACACTTGACATCATCCATCCTGGATTGTGTTTTAATTTGTAAAGTGCTTCAGAACCTTTGGCATTTTGTTTTTTTAATTGATTTACAGTAGAATTTCTAGTTCCTACAAGAGCAACCTCTAATCCACTAAAAAATCCTGATAATCCAATAAGAAAAGCTAGCGCTGTAACTTCAACCCATAAATCTACCATGATATCTCCCAGAAAATTTTCTTAGAACAACTACGTTGTTTTTTCATTTAGTATTTTTGCACCATCTCTTTGGTATACTAATTTCACGACGCTGGGATTTAACCTTTGAGATGTGAAAAAATCTTGAACTAATTTGAGCCTAAATAGCGAGGCTAATTTTTTGGCGGTTTGGCAAATTTGTTTTGAGGATTATTATGATAATCTACTGGAAGCATAGCATCTTTTTGTCTTCCTGTAAGAATTCCTACTATTTTGTCATCTTTCTTAATGATGCCCTCATTCATTAATTTCTTAACGCCTACAACGGATGCACCTGATGCCATCTCACAATCAAACCCGTTTAGACCTACAACAGACATTCCGTCTAACATCTCTGAATCTGAAACAGTTGTAGCTACTCCGTTAGTAAATTCAAGTGCTCGTAAACCTTTCAAAATATTTGCTGGACGTCCAATTTGGATTGCAGTTGCTTTTGTCTTTGGTCTTATTCCTTCTTTGTCCAAATGATCATAATATCTTGTGATTAATTCAGTATTTGGTTTTCCTTTATTCCATCTAAGTTCTTCCCCTTCAAACTTTCCATTGTACAAATCTGATAATGTACTTGCCCCATCAGAATTAATCACAGCAATTCTGGGGATTTTTTTAATCCAACCCCATTCATATAGTTCCATCAATGCTTTCCCACAACTAGACGTATTTCCTAACGCACCGCCTGGATAAACAATCCAATCAGGAGCCTCCCAATTCAAATATTCTAGAGCTCTAAATGGAATTGTTTTTTGTCCTTCTATTCTAAATGGATTTACGGAATTGACAGTATACCCGTCATGATTTTTCGCATCATCTAATGATTGTTTTAACGCATCATCAAAATTTCCGTCTACCTGAACAATCTGAGCTCCAAATTGATATGCTTGGCTTAATTTTCCAGGAGCAATTTGACCTGAAGGAATGTAAACATCACAGTTTATCCCCTCATTAGCGGCAAACATACCTGCAGAGGCCGACGTATTTCCAGTTGATGCACAAACAATCTTAGTTGCACCAACCATCTTTGCGTGAGTTACTGCTGTGGCCATACCGTTATCTTTGAAGGAACCACTTGGATTGTATCCTTCTGGCTGCAACCATAAATTCTCATTTGATATGCCTACAAATTCGGCTGCTTTAGACATTTGATATGGCTTGGATAATCGTCCTTCAGCTCCATCAAGTGAAACCAAATATTTTGAACATTCATCAATATTTTCAGTATCAATTTGACAAAAGTTTAGTAATTCTCTAAATCTCCACACACCACTTTCATTGAAAATGCTTCCCTGTGGGTTTCTTCTTTGATAAAATACCTCTTTTAGATTTTCAGAGGGAGTGTTTTTGTATTTTACATCTAACAAGTGACCTTTTTCACATTGAACACTAGTAGTTTCAATAGGATATTCTAATCCACATTGGGGATCAATACATTTGAGATATGCTTCTCCCTGCATAGACTTAACAAAAAATTATGATAATTTAAAGCAAATGTGCAATTTTTACACGGTTGAAGCTATTTTTCCTAAACTTAAAAGATTGGTTATAATTTGAAATTAATTGTGGTAACATACAACGAATATTTGAAAAGCATCTTATTACAAATTCTTGAATCTCATCAAAATCTAAAAGAAATTCAAGATAAACCTGGAGATCTAGATAAAATAAAAAAAGAATTATTGAAAATAACGGGGTTTTTGAAAGTAATTTCAAATAAAATTGAAGATAGTAAAATCCCCCATTCTGATTTCAAACCTTTAAAATCTAAATTTAGAAATTATTTGGATAATTATTCATTTGAACAAGAAATTGAAACTATGGCTCCTCTTTATAATGATGATGTCCATAGAGTAAAAAATATGAGATTAAAGATTTTAGAATCCATGAATGATAACAAAATGATGGATGATGTAAAGGAGTTGGCAGATAAAATTTGAGTGAAAAAAAATGTATCTTGTGTGGATGTAAAGATCATAAATTATTTGGTTGCAATAGACATATGGCAAAGAATTGCAGTTGCTTCAAAGATAACTAATTTTAAAAATTATTTTCGTTTTGGTCCGGATCTTTCATGAAAATTTAAGCAGCATTTGCACTCCTTTTCAATACATTCTGATTCTGAATGATGACCACAAATTCCACATTCACAACTTCCGGACATTACTATAGTGGTTTTTTTTAAGAATATATTTTATCCCCCAAATTTTTATGAGTTTAAGGTCAAATCAGATTATTTTTTTGATTTTGATTTTGATTTTGATTTTTTACCAGATGATTCTTTTCCTTCTAATTCTTTCTCAATTTCTTCAGCCTTACTATCTACCGCTTTGATAACTTCCTGAATTAATCCGTCAAGATCACTATCTTCAACTTCTGGTTCTACCGTAGATGCAATTTCATTAATTGTATTTGAAATCTCTGCACTTACATCTTCAAAACTTTCAGGATCTTCATAAGCTGCATTATACAAGTTTTTGAGGTTGTTTACGTGTCCTACTATTTGATCAGTTATTACTATCTTGTAATCTGTTCCATTCACATCGAATTCTTTTGAACTCATAAGATTTTTCAAATTCTTATCTTTATAATGTTTTTCAGAGAGAATTTTTGGGTGTTAGAACACTATGTAATCTAGTGCTGAAGCATCACTAATTAGTCTGGTGTGTTTTGAACCCACTACATATCCATTTTTGATATCTTCTGCAGGAATCCATCTGTTGGTAGAAGTATAATGTCTCTTCTCTTGAAGTTCTCTTTCTATTGCCTCAACGTCGAATTCAGCTTCCTCCACTTCTTGTGTGGTCAAGTGCTTAATAGTTATGAGAATTTTGGTTACCTTCACTCTATCTCCAAATTTCCATTTCATTGGAGGTGTTTCGTCAGAAACTTCAAGAACTTTAATTTTCATTTGTTTATTTCCAAATGCATCATGACTAATCAATGTCTTCTCATCGGTAAACTCTTCAAAACTTATTCTGGAATTTACCTCTGCATCTGATGCTGTTTCTAAAAGTGCCGCTGAATTGAATTCTGCATTTGGTTTTTCATTATAACTAGTTTGGATGCTAATTTCAGGCAATTCAATTTGAGACTCTTCTGGTGCAGGTTCTGCATCTATTTCTTCAGGATTTTTAATTTGATTGATTCTTTTGGATTCTAATTCCCACTCCAATTGTGCTTCCTCATCTTTTTTAACTTCAGACATAATCAAAGACTCTCGTTTATCCTTAAAAAACAATTTGCAGATTTTAGAAGTTAGGCACTATGTGGGTTGTTTTGTCTTAAATGGCATTTTACATTCCTTGAGATCGAGTTCTCTTCGAGAACCATCTATTTTTGCATAAATTTTTCCTTCATAAGTACAAACACAATCAGTAATGTCCAAAGATTCGTCCCAAATTTTGTAAAATTCTCTTAATTCCCTACTTTGATACTTGCCGACCCCTATTCTTTTCTTTGATAGAAATTTGAAAGCTAACAATACTTGCCTTTTTTTGTAAATGTCAAAAGTCTTAATCCATTCTAAACATCTTTCGATTTGATCATATGGAACTGGAAGGGATGTTGTTGTACCTGATTTGGCTTCAATCGTAAAAATTGAACTATCTTCTGTGTTTACAGCTAATACATCAGGCAGAGCAATGCTGGGAGAGCCTAATCTAAATGCCTTCCAATTTGATGAAGAATTGAATCTTTTAACCAATGTATCTTCCCATTGATATCCTCTTTGTCTCCTGGTTTTAGCCGCCCTTTGATTATTTGTTATCGTTTTTTTAGATAATTTTGACACAGTTAATATTTTTGAATGCATGCCATTGATTCCTGTTTTAAGATATAGTAAGGTAGGTAATTACATAATACCCAAAATTCCTTGATAATTTAGTTCTCACAAGTGATCAAACGACAATTTTTGAAGTGTAAACCACCACCAAAAAATTATCATTACTGTTTAAAACAGACTGCATTTGATTACAATCATGAAAGTAATTCTTCTTATCATGATCTTATTTGGAGTTATGCTTACTCTGATTGGGATATTGGGATTGGTATGGGGATTTTGGTATTATGAAAATGAGATTAACCCATTTTTAGAAATTGGAATAATTGGTCTTGTCTTACTAATTATTGGAATTGTATTATTAGTTTCATCACTAGTATTAGAAAAAAAACTATTTGATACAAAAGATGTTTAGCTGTGTGAGATGTCTGGAGAGGATTTTAGAGATTAACATTTAAAAAATAATCTATGATGTGATTGTTAGTTCAGAAATGAATGTCGGTGGCCGTTGATAATTCAACATCTCTGAGGTCATCGAACACTTTATCTAAATATGACTTGAAAAGAGTAAATTTATGTCTGAATTTATAATTGAAAAATTACTGGAACAACGAGATTTCTATCTAAATACTCTCAAACAACTAGAATTTCAATTAGTGGTGGAGCCCTCAGTCACTGAATTAAAAGAAATTGAAAAACTTCAAACAAAAACAATTGATGAGTTAAAAAAAGTGGAACAAGAAATCGCTTATCTTACTTCCAAAAATTCATTCTAAACTACAATGAGTTTATCAAACCCTTATTTTTACAAAATTCATGTTTGATGAATTAGTGCAGAATTTAGTTTCAATCAAGCAGAAATTTGCGAAAAGTTATTCTGGAAATGCCCATATTCAAGAAATTATTCCTAATTCAAAATCAGAAAAATTCCCAATTGATAAATCCCACTTGGAATCCCTACATGACTTTGCTGGAAAAAATCCAATTTACTATAACTCCTTTGAAGATGAAATCTGGGGAACCAAATGTGTGGTTTATGAAGGAGACATTAACGATTATTGGTTAAACAGCATCAAACATGGAACAAGTTGTCAGCCCTTTTATCCGACATGGTTAACCTCTGCCTATGTGATGGCACTGATTGCAAAAAATCTTGGATATGAAGAACTAATGGATATTGGTTCGGGAGATGGAAGAATTGCATACTGTGGAAAAATTTTAGGATTTACATCACACAGTATAGAAATCGATGATGGACTTGTGGAGTTGCAAAAATTAATTTCTAATCAAACAAAACAAAATTTTGATCCAAATTGTGAAGATGCTCTAGAATGCAATTATTCAAAATTTGGTTTAACAAAACCAGTTTTTTTCATTGGAGGTCTTCCACAGATGGGTGGAGATATGTTGGCAACTAGCATAATCAACAAAATAAATTCAATTTACCAACTAAAAACATCCACAGGAATAGTTTTTGCAGGAACACATTCCAAACGTCAACTATCAGGTAATTTGAAAGATGGTGGGTGGAGCACATTAATTGACAATCATAATCTAAAAGTAGTCGAAACTGTTTCACTTCCAACTGTTTGGACTTTTGATCAAACTACTGACACGCCTTATATCTATACCAGATTCAATTGATTTCAAAATAATAATTTCCGTCTTCAATCCCACATTTTGAAATTTTTACTATTTGATCAATTTTTGGTTTGTCTGACATTTTGGCCATTATTCTAAAAGAATTTTCAATTTCTACCATGCAGAAATAATCATCATTTTGCCTTGAAAATTCTATTACTCTGCCCTGAAAATCTCCTTTTTTTAGTGATATTTTTCCAAAACAAGCATTGCAGTAATCTGTTGGAGGCCAAACCCATTTTTGACATGTAGAACACTGAGGAATAACAAAACTTCCTTTGGACATCTCTGACTCAAAACTCATTTCTCTAACACCAAAATTGTTGAAGATGTAGCAGCAGCTGACATGTTATGAACTAGACCTGTATTTGGATTTTCAACTTGTCTATTTCTTGCACGTGATTGTAATTGTTGTGTTATCTCTATTGTTTGTGCAATTCCTGTTGCTCCGAGAGGATGACCGCATCCTATAAGACCGCCTCTGGGATTTATCATGAGATTTTTTGTCTCATACAACTCTTTGACCATTTTTGTACCTTCTCCATGATTTGCCATCCCAATTGCTTCTAATGCCATAGGTTCACAAACAGAAAATGCATCGTGTACTTCTGCAACATCAATATCATGAATTTCTTTATGCGCCATATGCAGTGCTGTTTGAGATGCAATTTTTGTTGATTCCATTGAATTAAATGAATTATTTTTTGTAAATCCTGCAGAAATTGTTTTTTGACCTACTCCAGAAATCCATATTGGTTGATCAGTGATTTTTTTGATTATATTTTCAGACGCCAAAATTATTGATGCGCCACCAGTACAAGATTGCGAACAATCTAGTAGTTTTAGATCATCTGTAATTTTTTTAGAATTCATTACATCCTCAACAGAGTATGTTTTTTTTGAAATTGCGTTTGGGTTATTTTGAGCTTGACTATGATTTTTCACTGAAACCATAGCTAATTCTTCATCACTTATTCCAAATTTTCGTTTATAGGAACTTGTAAAAATTGATGCCCAAAAAATTGGATGTTTGAATTCACCTCTTGAATTATCCCATTCGAGAATCTGACCTGGACTATCATATCTTTCGGCACCACTTACCAGAACAATATCTGCTAGACCTGCCGCGATGTAGGAATACGCCGAAACTATGGAATTTGTACCTGAATTACACAGATTCTCTATGGAATGTGCTATTTTTGGTTGAATACCTATACTCTCTGAGAGAATAGGTGAGAGATATTTTGAATTGTTATTTGTCGAAACAAGTACCGTGTCAATCTCATTTTTTTCTATTTTGGGATTATTTTCAAGTAAATTTTTCGTCGATTCGAAAAGAATTGATTCTATTTTTTTATCGTCTTTAGAAAATGGCGTAATGCCATAGGCAGCGATGGCAACTCTTTTCATGGTGAATCATCCAATAGTGTTTTTTTCAATAATGTAAAAGATTCTCTAGTGTTTCCTACAGGATTAAATTGAATTATTGGCAAATCAATTCCTATATTCTTAAATGTATCAAACTGTTTTTTGCATTCTTCGGGAGTCCCAGATATTGTTAGATCTTTTAACATATGGTCTGTAACCAACTCATGATTTATTGAAAAACCTGATTTTTTGAATTCTTCAAAAATATTTGATGTTTCCTTTTCAAATCCATTCTTTGCTAAAAATTCTCTATAAATTTTTCCAACTGAAACATAAAATGCCAGAGTTTTTCTTGCCCGTTGAATTGCTTCTTCTGAATTTTCTGAAACACATGTGATAATTTGACACGTAACATCTATCTTTCTATTTGATTGCATTTTTGATATTGTTTCTTTCATCTCATTTTTTGGTCTTAGATAAAATATGACGCCATCACCAATACTCCATGTCATGTCAACCATCTTTTGATTGACTGCTGCAATATAGATTGGAATTTTTTCTCGGTATGGTTTGATCAATAATGTAAAATTCTTTAAATTGAAAATTCTACCCGTATAGTTAATTTTCCCCCCGGAAGAAACCAATCGGATAATTTCAACATATTCCTTCATTCTTTGGAGTGGATTTTTAAATTCATAACCATGAAAAGTTTCCACAATAGGTAAACTACTTGTTCCAAGACCCAGAATCAACCTTCCTTTCGACAGAGTATCTACTGTTACTGCACCCATAGCAATTGCAGCAGGACTTCTAGAATAGATGTTGATTATGGATGATCCTATCTTCTGCGAGGAAGTTCTAGAAGATACCGCACTTAACATTGAAAAATTCTCCATACCCCACGTCTCAGGGACCCAAATCGCATCTGTTTTACTTTTTGAGATGATTTCTGCACATTCTAGGACTTCATTTACAGTTAACATGGATCCTAAACTACATGCAATACGCATGATTTCTATACGATTGTTGGATATTCTAGTGTTCTGTTTTAGTATTGGGTAAAATTTCCTTGAGGCGTCTTATTATGAGAAAATCAATAAAGTAAAAGTTGATGAGTGAACAAACTATTGATGAAAAACCATCTCATGAATCCACATTCTGGAATGACGCTACTAAATATGCCTCTGCAAGTAAAGATGAATCATTTGTTGAGGAAGTGGCGTATATGATGGTCACATTACACCGAACTGGTGCATAAAATCATAAATCTATCTTATTATTTTCTCTATCTCTAATGCGCATTCTTCCATGTCTTTGAAAGAATCCACAGAATACCATTTTGCATTTTTGAATTTGACTGTATTTAGAATTCCTTTTTTTGCATATTTTGGGAAAACTGTTTTTTCAATATCTCCTTTACTTGGAAGTTCTTGTAAAACGGATTTTTCTAAATGATAAATTCCTGCATTCATCCATGTCTCTGGAATCTCTTTTTTTTCTCTAAAATTTAGAATTTTGTCGTCATCGGTTTCCAAAATTCCGTATTTTGTTCTTAATTCAATTGCCGCAATAGAATTTTTCTTTTCTTTTAATTTTTTCAAATCGATGTTAGTAATAGTGTCTCCATTTAACACAAAAAATGATTTTTCTTTGATCAACTTTCCTGCTTTCTTTATAGCTCCGCCTGTTCCTAATGGAGTTTTTTCAATTGAGAATTTTATTTTAATTCCAATGTCTTTCATATTTAGATGATTTTCGATCATCTCTGTTTTGTATCCAGTACAAATTATCACTTCTTTAATTCCAAATTTTTTCAAATAACGAATTTGCCATTCTATTATGGGTACATTCTTTATTGGAACTAGTGGTTTTGGAACATAATCAGTTACTGGTTTTAGACGTTTTCCACGACCCCCAGCTAAAATTATTGCCCTCAATGACATCTTGTCATTTTTAGAGTATATCAAAATTTTCTATTTTGTTTTATCCGATTTTTGCCCCACATTATCTGTAGATTTAGATTCTGAAGCATCAACTATCTGTTCCATTTTTTCAGCAAATTCTTTGTAGATTCCCTCAAGTTCTTTTAGGGGCAGTTCTATTCCTAATAATTTCATAGTTTTGTTCCAAGACTCGATGTATTTTTCATCATCCAATCCCTTTCCCAGTGTTTCTGCAATAGAATGTACGCCCTCTGTTTTTCCTAATGCGTAAATTGCAATTTCTCTTTTGGTTAACAAACTACTCCTCCGGCTCATTTATGTAATAATGGAGTTCGGTATAGCATTCTACACAATAATCTTCAAATTCTGTATGATCACAATCATAAACCTTTGAGACTTCGTTATTACATTTGGTACAAGTAGGCATTTTGAATAAAGAATTAAGATTTCTTTAGTTTAATACCGCCAAGAATGATTTGGATTATTCCTGGTGCAAATAGCATTGCAGATGATGCAATTGGATCTCTTTCTGATTCTCCGGATGAATTCCCAATAACTGCCAATCCACCAATAATTATCAAGATACCTGAAATTACAATCATAATTCCGAGACCTTTTGATGGTTCTTTTAATGAAATGAAGAATGCTATGATAGGTAAGATTAATGATGGAGCTCCCAAACCAATTCCTCTTTGCATGTCATCTAAAGGAAGAAATCCTTGTTGATTTTCAGAGCCCATTGTTGCTGCAACGTCTGCACCATAAATTACCAATAACCCTATTGCGATTCCGGTAAGGATGTAGGATGCTGTAATTGCCATGATTGAACGTTTCGGTTATGACTAATAAATCTAATTGGATTGCTTCACAATTGTTTTTTCTTTAATTGATTCTAGTTTCTCCAACAACTGATCAATTGATTCATCATTCGTGCCCACAATATTGAGGTGACCTAATTTTCTAAGCGGTTTTGAAATTTCTTTTCCATACATTTTCAAAAATATGTTGTTATTTTCAATTTTAATTGGTTGGTATTTTCCTTCAAATCCCTTAGAACCCAAAATATTGTACATTATGGTATTGTGAATCAATTTTGTATCTCCCAAATCCAAACCTAAAATTGCAAGTAAATGCTGCTTAAATTGTGAAGTTTTACTTGATTGTAATGAATGATGTCCAGAATTGTGAACTCTTGGGGCAATCTCATTTATGACAATTTGATCATTTTGTGTAACAAACATTTCAATTCCAAAAACTCCTGCACCTTTTAGTACATCCATTGTTTGACTAGCAATGATTTCGGCATTTTTTGTAATTTCTTGTGAAACTCTAGCAGGAGCAATTGTTTGGCGCAAAATATTGTCTTCATGTATATTTTCAACAAGAGGGTATGTTTTGATTTGACCTTTAGTATTTCTCGCTGCGATGACGGACACTTCCATTTTGAATGGAACAAATTTTTCTAGCATTAATTTTTGACCTTCAAAGTAATCATAGGCAGTTTGAATCATTTCCTCTGAATCAATTTTGAAATTACCTCTCCCATCATATGCATCTCTTCTGGCTTTTAACAAAGCTGGGTACCCAAATTTTTTGAGACCCTCTTTGACATCTTGGATATTTGAAATTTCAATAAATTCTGGAACTGGAATTCCATGTTCTTTCAGAAATGTTTTTTGCAAAAATTTGTCTTGTATTATGTGAAGTGTTTCAGGGGAAGGGTTGATTTCTGCATTCTTTTCAACTGATTTTAAGACATTACTGTCTCCTGACTCAATTTCATATGTGATGATATCTGATTTTTCAGATAATTCTATTATTGCATCTCTATCTTTAAAATCTGCAACAATTTGCTCTGCTCCAACTTGAGCAGCTGGACAGTTTTTTGTAGGGTCTAATACTATGATTTTTGAGACTGTTTCAGGCATATCTTTGGCAGCTTCAGCAATCATCATTCCAAGCTGCCCTCCACCTATAATCCCAAGAATCTTCGTCATGGCAAATCTAGAACTATCGAATAAAAATATCTAATGCCTTTGAAATAATCCAAATACATATGGAATAGTTATTGTTAATTACTCTCTAGTTTTTTCTAATAATGTGTATTCAAAAAAACCTCTTGTTGGAATAATTATGGGATCAAGTTCTGATAGCAGAATTATGAAGGGTGCAGCAGAGATTTTTGATGAATTTAAAATTAAACATGAGGATCAAATTATTTCTGCACATAGAACACCATCTAGATTATCTGAATATGCACAACATGCAGAAAAAATGGGATTTAAAGTAATTATTGCTGGTGCAGGAGGTGCAGCGCATTTGCCTGGAATGATTGCATCTCATACTGTTATTCCAGTTATTGGCGTTCCAATTCTTGTTTACAATGATAAAAATCCAAAGAAACTAGACAGTGGAAAATTTTCAGCTTTTGGTGGATTGGATTCATTACTTTCAATTACTGAAATGCCTTCAGGTTCACCCGTAGTTTCAGTTGGAGTGAACAAAGCAGGAAATGCAGGAATTTATGCAATGAAAATGCTTGCAAATGAATTTCCTGAATTAAAAAAGAAATTAAAACAACACAAATCAGAACAACACAAATCAGTTGTCAAAGAATCAGAACAACTAAAAAAAGAAGGTCTATCAAAATTTACAAAAAAGAAATTCAAGTAGTTATGTCAATAAAGTAAATTGAACATTCTTCTTTTGTAATGCCTTAATCAATGAATCTGCCTGCTCTTTTCCTTGGGTTTCTAAATTCATGGTTACTGAAGCAGAGCCTGCGCTTACATTGGAACTCAATCTATCATGAACAACTTCCACAATATTGGCATTGGCAAGGGTGATTTCATCTACAATTTCTTTGAACGCTCCTGGTCTATCAGGCAGCAATATTGATAACTTCAGCAGCCTGCTCATAGCTACCAAACCTTTGTCTACTATTTGACCTAAAAGATACATGTCCACATTCCCTCCTGCGAGAACTGCAACAACTTTTTTCCCCGGTGATGGTTTTTTTGAAATCAAATAAGCCAAACTAACTGCACCCGCAGGTTCAACTACAAATTTCATTCTCTCCATTAAAAGAAACATTGCTTTTGTAATTTCTGTGTCGTCCACCAGAACAATTTCGTCCATTAATTCATTAATCACATTAAATGTTAATTGACCTGGAACCTTTACAGAAATACCGTCAGCAATAGTCCTAGCACCACCACTTGCAGTAATTGAACCCAGTTTTACTGACTCATACATTGATGGAAATGATCTTGATTGTACTCCAATAACTTTGACGTTTGGATTTTTCTCTTTAATTGCAATTAACGTACCTGCGGCTAATCCTCCACCCCCAATTGGAAGATATACTTCTTCAACATCTGGAAGATCCTCTAAAATTTCTAGACCTATAACTCCTTGAGCTGCGATAATTTGAGGATCATCAAATGCATGTATCATGGTAGCACCTGTTTCTTTTGCAATTTCTTTTGCTTTGGTGGATGATTCATCATAGTTAATTCCCTCTAAAACCACATTTGCCCCATATCCTCTAGTGGCTGCAACTTTTGCAGGCGATGCATTTTTTGGCATAACTATGGTGCACGGAATATTTTCAAGAGCTGAAGCTAATGCGACACCCTGTGCATGATTTCCTGCAGATGCTGCAACTACACCGTGTTTCTTTTCATCTTCTGATAATGACTTTATTTTGTAATAAGCTCCGCGAATTTTAAATGAACCCGTTTTTTGTCTGAACTCTGCTTTAAGATATACTTCAGACTCAGTAAGTTCACTAAAAGTAGGAGAGTGAATCAGAGGAGTTTTCTTTATCACATTTTCTCGCATAGAGTTTGCTTTTTGAATCTCTTGGTATGTTGGGTTCATTGGAAATGTTGCTAAGAAAACGATGTATTTGACTTCTTCTATACAAAAATTATTTTTTTAGTCAAATTTTGTGCGTAGTTTTTGAATAATGAATAATAGTTAAAGAAATGATGTTAAATCATGTCGGGGAACCAGAATTTCCCCGTGAGAAATTTTCTCATTTTCTGGTTCCTTGATTTTAATTGATTATGCTTGAAAATTCGTCTAATTTTCTGACTATGTTTTCCTTGGTGGTTTCAGACATTTTTCTTGGATCAAACAATCCTTCACGCGAATTATTTTTTACAAATTCCAAATCAAATGTACACAAACATCCTTCTTCACCAGACACAAGTTTTGAATCATCAATTAATGTTGGGGATGTTTGATATGTTTCAACTAAAAGGGAATCTAACTCATTAAACAAATCTGTCTTTTTCTGAGATAATTTTTGGAAATCTACTCCTGATTGTTTTTCAATCTCTGAAAACACCTTTTCTCTAAATTCATCATTTTCATAAAATACCTCAAAGAGTTTTTGGTGATCAAAATCCTTGTAACCCATTTCTTTTAATTTTTCTAAGACAAATTCATCACTGTTGTTTGATAATTCCTCCTCATTCTTTTTTGTCATATCTATAATTTCTGATAATTCTCTTTGACAATCAATAACTCTTTGATCTGGCTTGTAATACAAAAGTACATGAAACTGTATGGAGATATGTCCTGAAATTAGATAATTCCCTTCCATGATTTCAAATTTGGTGAATATTCTTCGCAGATCCTCGTTGTTTGAAACTGTAACATCTTGAGTAGACCAACCTTTTAGATTTTTAGTTATATTTTGAAAATAGTCCATTATCAATTTAGGGTCAAATGTTTTTTGTTCAGAAACAGTCGCATCACCAAGCATTACTTTTACATCAATCATTTTTGTCATGTCGGTAACTTTTGAAAGAAATTTTTTTTGTACATCCTTATTTTTTTCATTCAAAAGCTGTATGAACTCATTTGGAGATCTTGTTCCTAAACGCACAAGATTTAGCAAAATATTGCTTGCCTTAAACCTTAATCAATTAATAAATATGAATTAGAGTAATTTTAGGCATGAGAAATCCAATTTTTACATGTAATGACTGCAATAGTCCAATTACGGTATATTATCATGAAGGATATGGCGGAAAGAGAGGAAAATGCATTCATTGTGGGTATGAATTTCCATTAGAATAGGGGTATGCAAGTATGAGTCTGGATAAATCTGATGAAAATATAGAAAACAACCCCAATTTTTCTAAGGGTCAAGATGTTGTAGATATGTTGCTTAGTTCGACATCTGAAAAAACACTAGATTCAGAGTCCATGATTTTGGAGACTCAAAAAAGAGTTTGGGGTGCATTAAAGAAAGGATATCAATATTCAGGAGTTGTTAATGAATCTGATAAATTTTTGAGAAAGAATGTGTTTTCTAAATTAGATTTAGTTGTAATCTATGTAGATTTAGTGGGTTCAACAACTATGACATTAGAAATGCCTGAAGAAAAAATTGCTATCATCATCAGTTCCTTTGCGCAGGAGATGGCTTCTGTCATAAGACAGTATGAAGGATATGTTTTGAAATTTGTCGGAGATGCTGTCATTGGTTATTTTGATGCTCAGAGTAACGGATTGCTTGCTTCTGATAATGCTGTTAATTGTGCCAAATCAATGATCTCTGTTATTCAGAAAGGAATCAATCCAATTTTGAATCAGTATGATTATCCAGATCTAATGGTAAAAGTAGGAGTTGATTTTGGAAAAAACATAGTTGTTCGATATGGTGCAGACGAACAACAGTCTCAAGTGGATTTGATGGGACCTGCAATGAACATAGCTGCCAAAATTCAAAGTATGGCAAAACCAAATCAAATTTTGATTGGACATGATGTGTATCAAAGATTACATCCAAACTCTCAAAGAGAATTCGTTCAGGTTATCTGGAAACAAGATGAATGGAGATATCGTTCCAGAGTAACTGGGGAAATTTACAAAGTTTATGAGTTTAAAGGATAAACTATATTTTTTGCTCATACAGTAAATTTACCAGGACATTCAACATGTTCGTAATGATGTTCAGTGAATTTTTCTTGGACAACATAGATGACTATCTTATGTAGATCCTTCTCTTCGATGTCTTTTTTACATCGTAGACACATCTTTTTTGTTTCTGTCATGCGTAACAGCGATCAAAAACTAGGGGGGTATAAGGATCTGCGATCAGCTCAAATTGAGCAAAAATAACTTGAATTTTACTTAACTGTATATCAAATGCCTAAAGCAAGGCAGAAATATAGCGAAATCTCAGTAAATACGTGGAAAATCACGTACATAATCACCTACTAGACCTCTATGGTTTGAATCCAAATATACCACATATGGCTTTACAATTTCCTAGAGTTCCACCTGGATTAACACATCCTATGTACAATATTCACAAAAATCCTGTGAAAGAACAATTTTCACGTGATGTAGAAACAATCAGTCAAAAACTACAAGGTTTTCAGCACATGTATCAACAATATGCTGCAGGATTGCTAACTGGAAATCCAATTATTCCTCCAGGACATCCATTGTATACCAAACAAAACTCTATCCAGACATTAAAGGCTGAAAATGACAAACTACTAAAAGAAAATTCTGAATTAAAGAAAAAATTAGAAAAAGAGTCTGCCAATAAAGATTAAAGAAAAATACTTTTAGTATTAAGATTCACATTCAATCGAACTTTGTGTATTGCCGTCATACAATTTTGTGATTGCAGAAGTATTGCAATCAGAGACATATGGAAAGTTTGTCTCAATTGTTGAATACATAAGATCTTCAGGTGCACTAGAGTGTGATAATCCTAAAGCATGACCCATTTCGTGTTTTGTGATAATTTCAATATCTATTGGAGATAATTTATCTACGTTGAAGATTGTGATTCTACTTTTCAATATTTCATTTAATGTGGAATCTGCCACAACACTCGTCCAACCTGAAAATCCATCTCCATTTGATAAGTTAGTAAGCTCAATTGTGATATCTCCAATTCCTCTGTTAGATTCTATAAATTCAAAATCTGTGGGAATGTAATATTCGGTTTCTGTTTGTGATGCAAAAACCAATGCACCTTTCCAACCTTCATACATGGTAGATATTGTTCCCTTTGGACCTTTATGCATCAATGAATTATCAACTTCCACCACATCTTCCGATAAAATTGCATTTTTTATTGCCTCAATTACTGCAGGATCATAGCTATCGGCATTTAGGATGTTAACTGTCAATTTTTGACCCGGAATAATGTTCCAATGAAGATTTGTATCAATTGTATCTCCCCGTAAATTCTCGATGACAAATCCCGAAGTCATGGATTTTGACTCAATCTCGTTCTCAAAGCCAGTGGGTGGGATGGTTATTACACTTAAAACTATCAAAATACCCATGAGTGAGACTCCAATTCCAGCAAAAACCTTTCTTTCTTTCTTTATCTGGCTACGGTGATTCTCACTTTGAATTTGATCTTTAATGTATAGTTGTTGATTAAACTCGTTATGGTCATGAATTTTTTTAGATATTTTTTCATCTTGAATAGAATTTTTGATTTCAATCTCCTGTCTCAATTCAGACATGTGTTTATCTTCAACATTATTTGAGTCTGATTGCTTTATCTCCCTTATTTCGGGAGTAGGACCTAATAATTGGTTGATACTTTCTAAAATTTTGATCATTTGCATGTTTTCTCTAATGAAATTTACAGGAAAATGATGTTTTTTATGCACACATTTACTTTAATTTGAAGTTAAAATAATTGTTCATGAGTTTGCTTTTTGGAACTGATACTCAGCCATGAAATTTGAAAATGCGCCAAAAGATGATTTTCTAGGAATTCTACCACACAAATATCCTTATTAATTCCATAATTGTTTTTTGTTCATGGTTAAAACTCCTGCTGACAAATGGAAGACGACAATTGCAAAATATAGAAAACAATGTCAGAAAATCATTGGCATCTCAAAAGGCATCAGATATGCAGGTGTAATCAACAATTATGGCAGAACCTTGACTGGAATTGTTCA
>JAJETY010000061.1 GCA_021268355.1 Candidatus Nitrosopumilus sp.
AAATGAAGGATTGTATGATGTGGGAATTACTGGTAAAGATTGGGTAGGTGAAACAAAATCTGATGTAGAGCCAATATTGGATTTGGAATATGGAAAAATAAGACTCGTTATTGCATTTCCAGATAATTATCGATACAAGAATCTGGATGAAATGATTGATGATTATGCTAAAAAGAAAAAAAAAATGAGAATTTCATCAGAATATCTTACTACCGCATCTACTTTTATCAAAAATTGCAAATCTTACAAGAAATATTTTGGAAATAAAGATCCACAAATTGTTACTCCTTGGTTACGAATTGGAAATAACAAATCAGTCCAGATTCACTTGTCATTTGGTGCAACCGAGGCAAAACCCCCTGAAGATGTAGATGCAATTATGGACGTGACTGAAACTGGAACCACGCTTAAACAAAATAAACTAAAGATTGTTGATGAAGTTCTTACTTCTACTGCACACTTGATTGTAAATAAAAAATCTCTTAAGGATAAAGCAAAACGTGAAAAGATTTTTGATATAGTTACTCTGATGCGAGGAGCAGTCCATGGCAAAAAATATTTACACCTTTACCTAAATGTAGAAGAGAAAAATTTACCAAAATTGCTAAAACAGATACCATCATTGAAAAAACCTACAATTAGTCCACTTAGCGAAGCTGGCTGGTTTGGAGTTAACACAATAATTAAAAAATCAGATTTCCACATAATCATTCCAAAACTACGTCAAATTGCACAAGGATTAGTGGTACACGAACCCCGACAAATACTGGAGCTTGAGGAGATTAAACGTGACGAAGAAAATTGATGAAAATCATTTCCATAAATAATTCTGAGCAATTTCTAAAAAAAATAGGCACAAAAAACTCTTCAAAGAACCAAAAAATCGTTGAATCTATTCTAAAAGATGTTAAAAAAAATGGTGATGCTGCACTTAAAAAATATGAAAAAAAGTTTGGTTCAAACATCTCTACATTCAAAGTTTCAAAACGTGAGATTAGTGATGCATACTCTAAAGTCACCAAAGAAGATATCTCTGCGATAAATCTTGCAAAATCTAGATTATCAAAAGCTGAATCTGTAGTACGTCGTCAATTCAAAGATATTTCTTTAAAATTTGATGGGACAAAAATTTCAAAATCATTTGTGGCAATTGACAGTGTTGGATGCTATGTCCCAGGTGGGGAAGCAAGATATCCAAGCTCTGCCATAATGTCTGTTATTCCTGCAAAAATTGTTGGTGTGAAGAGAATTGTCGTAGTTTCTCCTCCTAATTCCACAGGAAATATAGATCCATTAACAATTGTCGCAGCTGATATTTGTGGTGCTACTGAAATTTACAAAACAGGTGGAGCACAATCAATTGCCGCATTAGCATATGGTACTCGTTCTATCAAAAAAGTTGATAAGATTGTTGGACCAGGTGGTGCTTTTGTCACTTTGGCCAAATATCTTGCAAGTAATACAGTATCTATTGATATGATGGCAGGACCTACTGAATTAGGAATTGTTATTGATTCAGAAGCAGATACAGATGTTGCAGCATTAGATCTTATTTCACAGGCTGAACATTCTTCTGATACATTTTGTTATGTATTAACTACATCAAATTCAATTGCAAAGAAAATTCAATCAAGTGTTAATTCTAAACTCAAAGATATACAACGCGCAGACATTGTAAAATCCAGTCTTGAATCAAATGGATTTATCGGCGTATCAAAAGCATCCAATATTATTGAAATTGCTAATGATTTAGCATCTGAGCACTTGGAAATTATTAGCAAAAATCCTAAAAAATGGAGCAAAATCAAGAATCCAGGATTGATTTTATATGGAAAGAATAGCCCATCTTCTGCAAGTGACTATTTGTTAGGCTCAAATCATATTTTACCTACAAATGGATTTGGTAAGACTAGAGGTTCTTTGTCAGTACTCGACTTTGTCAAACTCTTAACTAAGATAGAGACAAGCAGAAAAGATTTACAGAAAATATCAAAATCTATGAAAAATTTAACTCTGGCAGAAGGACTTCCAAATCACTATGAGGCAGTAAGAGGTCGAATAAAATGAAAAACTATTGGTATGATAAAAAATTAAAAGAATTTGCAAAATTAGGTGGATACAAAAAGCCTGAAAAGTTTGATGATGTTTTAAAATTGGATTCAAATGAGAATTTTGTAATAAACAAAAAATTCCAACAAGATGTTATAGGTTATGCAAAAGCAAATTCTGATGTAAGAGAATACCCATTAGGTGGAGTTGAAAGATTGGTATCTAAACTATCAAAGTATCTCAAAGTTTCTGAAAATATGATTGGTGTGGGAAATGGCTCTGATCAGATATTGGATTTACTTTTATCAAATATGGCATCTGAGAAAACAAAGATTCTCGTATCTGATCCAACATTTGGATTCTTTGAGGAACGATGTAAACTCTACTCGATTCCGTGTTTGAAAATTCCTTTCTCAAACGATATGAAACTTGATATTAAAAAATTCCAAGATAATCTAAAAAAATGTCAGATATTATATTTGGATTCTCCAAATAACCCAACTGGTTTCCAATTCTCAAAGATTCAACTGGAGTCACTGATCAAAGAGTTTGATGGTCTGGTCATAATTGATGAGGCATACGGGGAATTTGCTGATTCATCAACTGTCTTGCTTGCAAAAAAATATCCAAATCTAATTGTTGTAAAAACATTTTCCAAAGCCTTTGGTCTTGCAGGTTTACGACTAGGGTACTTTGTTGCAAACAAGAAAATTGTCGAAGTATTCAATCAGGTTTTGCAATATCCATATCCTCTCAATTCATTAGCAATTGAGGCTGGAATTGCTTCACTAGATAAAGTAGACCAGATGAGCGAAGCAGCGGAAATCATCAAATCTGAGCGTAAAAAAATAATTGAAAATTTGCGCAAGTATGATGCCTTTACAGTTTTTGATTCCAAGGCTAATTTTGTGCTATTTGATGCAAAAGGTGCTGCCAAACGTGTTTTTGCAGCACTAGTAGAACAAGGAATATCCATTCGTAATCTTGGTAAGATTGGTACACATTCAGGATGTCTCCGTGTAACTGTTGGTACCAAAGAAATGAATTCCAAATTCCTTTTAGCAATTCGTGATCTTTTAGGATAAGAATTGAAAAATCAAAAATTTGATTCCATAATATTTGATTGTGATGGTGTACTAGTAGATATTACACAATCTTATGATAAAACAATTGATAAAACATGTAGATATGTTCTCAATGAATTTGCAGGAATTGATTCAATTCCAATTGATCACAAAATAATTGATGGATTCAAATCTTCAGGAGGATTCAATGATGAAGTTGACTTGACATATGCTGCTGTGATTTCATTGTATGCTGCTCACAAACTAAACAAAGAACAATCTAAGTTCATTTACCAAGTCATTTCAAATTCTGATAAAACAGGAATACGTTCAGTTCAATCTTATCTTGAATCAATTTGTGATATTTCTGAATTTTTATCTAAATTGGGTTCGTTGGGTAATAGACATGACAATCTTGTATATTCCATATTTGATCAACTTTTCTTTGGACCTGATTTATATGAAAAATTATTTAAAAAACAATCACAGTTTTCTGAAGATGGGATGATCATTAATGACAAAATAATTTTGTCGATATCCCTTTTAGAAAAGTTGCAAAAAGAGTTTGGAAAAAAAATTGCTGTTGTTACAGGTAGAGGTTTTGAATCAATAAGTTATTCACTAAAAAATATGTTGGACTACTTTGATGTGAAAAGCTCTGCATTTTTAGAGGATGAGCCACGAGAAATGGCAAAACCAAACCCTGCAACACTGATTCGTGCAATCAAATCCATGGAATCAAAAACCTGTCTATATGTTGGTGACTCTATGGAAGATTATATGATGGCACAAGATGCAACTCAGTCAGGATATTCCACAACTTTTTGTGCTATAGTGGGTACAAGCACAAATCCTAAAGATAGACGTAAACTGTTTGCAGATTCAGGCGTAGACTTGATTCTAGAATCAATTAATGATATTCCGAAGGTATTAAATTTAGTTTGATAAAATATCATTATTCTACGGTGATTAGATGAAGAAACGCTCTAGTAAAATCAAACGTGAAACTAAAGAAACTGATGTTTCAGTCGATGTTAACATTGATGGAACTGGAAAAACTAGTGTGATTACTGGTGTAAATTTTGTTGATCACTTGATTACTGCATTTGGAAAGCATGCCATGTTGGATTTATCTGTAAAAGCAAAATCAAAAGACAATATTGTACACCACTTGATTGAAGATACTGCAATAACTATAGGAAATGCAATAGATGAAGCATTAGGAAATAGAATAGGTGTTACAAGATTTAGCTATGCATCTGTTCCAATGGATGAGTCACTAGCCGAGGCATCAGTTGATCTAGTAAAAAGACCATATTACAAATTGACTCTATCTATAAAGAGAACCAAGATTGAAGATGTATCCAAAGAAGATCTTGAACACTTTTTCCAATCTTTACTGCAGAATCTAAACAGCTGTATTCACCTTACTGTAAAGTATGGAGATAATGATCACCA